>JAIXVG010000039.1 GCA_027483145.1 Planctomyces sp. | reverse complement strand
GTCTTCGAGGACATTCCCGATACGGTTCTCCTTGTCTCACCTAATGGTCGCGGAAAGTCTTCTATATTGGAGGCGATCGCTGGCGCGAAAGATTTAGTGGTTCCATACCATGTGGACTACTATCAATTCAACGAGACATGGCAGAATAAGAATGTGCCTGTCTGGCCCACGCATCTGCCTGATCCAGTGAAGATCGGTGAAAGAAAGGCCGAACTGCGCATCGAGATCGAGGCAACTGCAACGGACTGCGATTACTTGCGAGCCGCTAACATCACAAGCACTGTAGGGTCTGCCCATTTCGTGATTGAAGATGGGCGGCGTGTCACAACACAAAAGTCCGATGAAGTAATCACAAGGCTGTGCCAATTCCACAGTCTTGTGGATGGCGTTGGATTCATTGACTACATCCGCTCCATACGTTTTTACCAGAAACGAGGAATCGGCGACTTCTCATCAGAGATGGCCGATTCACATTTTCGCCAAAGCCTCGGCGACTTTCACCGGCACGTGACCGACCAACAGAAATACAGCGGCTTCAAGAGTTTCGTTGTTAGTTCTCAGCTTAGTGATTTCTCCCACTTACAAACCACTGGAGAGCAGATTGACTCACTCGACACCTTTCGCAAGGTATTCGATCACTTCTTCTCGCCCAAGAAGTTTGTTGGATTCCAAAGCTCTGGGGCAGTCGGGCAAGGGAAGATCGTCGTTGAGTCGGCCTTTGGAATTCACGATACGGACGCACTAAGTGATGGCGAAAAGGAAGTGCTTCACATCCTTGCATACCTTTTTCGGCTGCGTGGATTAAGCAACGTTGTGCTTTGGGACACCCCCGAACTTCATCTTAACGCTGCCCTTGAGTCACGGTTGTTTGATGCGATTCGTCGTATCGCTCCTAACAATCAGTATTGGATTGCCACGCACAGTTTGGAATTTATCAATGCCGCGCCACTCGATTCGGTGTTCGTGCTGCGACAGGATGGACACTCGGCTGTTGTTCAGCGGGCATCGGGAGAAGAACGCAAGGCGAGAGTCCGCATTTATCGTGAGATGGGAGCCCAAATTGGACTCCAACTTGTTTCGGCTGTAGTTGTTTTTGTCGAAGGCAAAGAAGCGAATTCCGACAAACGTTTACTTGATCGAATAGTGGCTTCTTCAGTTCCAGGTGTAAACTTCGTTGCTGGAGGATCGTGTGAAACCATCCTATCTGCCGGTACTCGCGCAAATGAATTGCTTGGAGAGGCGTGTGCAAACGGCGACTTCTTCGCCATCGTCGATCGAGACTACCGAAGCGATGATGAGATCAAAGAATTAGGGAACAAGTACAAAGGACGGGTTTTCGTTTGGAGTGTCCATGAGATCGAGAACATTTTTCTGCAACCTGAGATCTTATTCCAGACCCTTACGTTCCTCGACCATCTGGGCCCAAATACAACTGCGATATCACTTGAAGCCGATCTGAAACAGGTTGCAAAAGACCTCACGGATTGGATAGCTGCCGATTGGGTAGCATGGGAGTTCGACAAGGATTTTCAACCACCGTCTCGGAGGATTGGGGGTGATGATCCAAAGGGATCACTCCAAAAGTATACGGCGACCCTAAAGAAAAATGTTGTTGAAGCGACGGAAGTGAAGAACGTAGAAGATCGCTTCGACAAGAAACGACTGCTTATCGAGCAAATAATTCAAGATGGTTCCTGGTTGGTGCGGCTTCCTGGGAAACAGATTCTTCGAAGGTTTTTGGAGCGTTTTCCTACGCTTCGACCAGACGACTATCTGCGTGCCGCTGCAAGCGTAATTCTAGAACATGACATCAGAGTGCTGGAATTCGATCGCCTTCGAGATTCCTTACTGCAATTGCCGCAAACAGCGGCAAAGTAAAGACAAGACTCGAACTTTATCAGTCGATCGGTCGCTCATGGGAGGTTTTTGGGCTTCTGGGCGACGGAGTCACAAAAGGCAAAGCCTAGTGATGGCCGGGGAAGATTCCTGGTGCTGGATCATCTGAAGAGCAAGGCCCTCTCGTTGCGTTGCAACCCAGACATGCAAGGCCATGTTTGGGCGACCCCTTACGCTTCATGCGTGGATCACCCGTCGTCCGGCCTTAACTTCGTTCTGGATTTCTTTCAGGTCCGCTGGATTTGGGAAGACCGTCACTTCGAGAGTCGCGCCAAATAAACAGGCCAACGATGATGAGGCCTGCAACCGCTCCGCCAGCCATCCCTTCGGTGAGGCCAGTACCAATTCCAACTGCGACGGGGTCGAACCAGGGTTCATCACCGTTTCGAAAAACGCCGCGGTAGTAGCTTGGTAGATAGACTCCGAGTGCGCCACCGCAGATCGCTCCAATCGTCGCGAAGAGGATGGAAGAAACAACAACAGTCGTGATCGCAATGCGAATCGTCATGCTGGCAGTTCTTTCAAGTCAAAGAGCGGAGCCTACTTGGCTGATACCTAGAAATACGCCAACTGGACGACGCGTTGTTCTGATGGGGGTTTCAGCCAGCCAAAGATGTTGAGTGACCAGGCCATTGAAATGCCGGCCGCGAAGCCGCCTAACTGGGTCCACCACGGGGCACCAGAGACGTCGACGGGGACGAGGGACATTCCCACAAACTGCAGGAAGGCCCACACGGGCAAGAACCAAACGGCCGGAATCAATAACCAGTCGCTGCGACCCGACATCGGGACCCACGATTCAATTTTGGCGTGAGGCAATAACACAAGATAAGCCCCCAGCACCCCCGCCACAGCTCCACTAGCACCAATCAGCACCGTGGCTGGCGAGCCGCCGGTAAAGAGGTAGAGCATCACGGTTAACACGCCACAAAACAGGACGAACAGGGCATATCCCAAGTGGCCAAACCGGTCCTCGACGTTGTCCCCAAAGACAGCCAGAAACCAGAGGTTGGTCAGAAACAGCAGCCAGTTAGGCTGCAGAAACAGGCTGGTGACAAACGTTGCTTCGACGGGTACTGCGGCGCGAGGAATCGTTCGATACAGGGCTGTTCCGGGTGGAAGCCGAGTCCCATCTGTCGTGATCAGCCTGACTTTCAGCGGAACATTTCCCTCGACAACGCGCAGCGGAACCACGCCAAACCGGTAAAGCAGGTTTCGCCCCTGATCTTTTGTGAGGCACTGCGCCGCAAAACCAAGCACACAAATGGCCAGAATTGAATAGTTGATCACGCATAGTCGCTCGGCCCGCACGTTGTCTCGAATGGGAATCATCAACCTGCCTCCTATTTGTGCGTTTGGTCCTGCGAAATTGCCAATTGGCTTCAGGCGAGCTTGGGACGTGAGTCCCAGGAACCTTATCTGTCTTCGAACAATGGAAGAACCCACAGGCTGACGCCTCTTGCTCTCCAATGCGCCACGACCTGCAAGCGATTCAGCAGACAAGCGATTCCGCCGTCGAAGCTGCAGCGCCCTTAATCACTGCCTCATCGCGAAACGACACCGGCCGAAACTGCCCAACGAAAGCTAACCCAAACCACCACGATTCGCCAAGATGAATCATCGTGTACCGAGCCAACTCTCATTGGCATGCTGGTTGCCATCCCTTCTGATAAAAATCAACGAAGTCTTAGTCTTAGCAGCGTGTTCCCTCTGTGCGCTTGGTTTAGTCAACGTTACGATCAGTGCAGCATCCGGGGGGGTGTATCGGTTTTCGGCGGGAGTGGGTCGCCATGTTGGGTCAAAACCAGGGTGGGTTGCGGCGCGGCTGCAATAGCAGCATGCTTGGCTACGAGGGCCACGGCCTAATGTGCTATAGCGCGAGGCCGCTTGACGTTCGAATTAGCGTGGGTCTCTTAGCACTCACCCTCATTTTCGGTCCGGCCGTTTTGCCCCGGTCTCTGGCAACTGCAGTGCAGGGGGCTGAGGAAGTCCCGGCTGCCGAAACAACGTTAGAGAAGACTCCCGACGGAGGACTTCTGCTCATTCACAAAACGACCGGCCCCAACGGGCGCCCGGTCGAAACCCGCTATGAAGCGAAGTCGATCGGTGAATTGCGTCAGACTCAACCCGAAGGGTACGAGCGTCTGAAGGCTCACTTGCGGGAAGAGCGAAACCGGGCCAAGGCCCAGGGAGCCGTGGCTCCTCAGCCGCAACCTGTTCGGACAGTCACCGTTGTTCAGACGAATGGTCGCCGCAAGGCAGAGATCAACAACAACGGGAACGCCTATTCGGTGGAGGAAACGCCCGGAAAAATTCGGATTTCCAAGCAGGCAATCAATGGCCCCGGGCCTGCCGTCGAACTGGAAGTAGGTTCGATGGCCGAGCTAAAGGAGAAACACCCGGAAGACTATCGGGTGCTGGAAAACGAAGGGCTGACGGAGAACTCACCGGCTGAATTGCCTGCCGCCGATGCCAGACAGCCCGAGAATGGCCGGGGGCCGGCGCCGCAACTCCAGTTCCAGTTTCGATTTCGCCCCTTCCCGGGGAATGCACCTGCGCCCGCTTGGGGCGGAATGCCACCACAGATTACTCCCGATGCACCAGTGGCGAACAGGAATTCGTTAGAGATTGAGACGCGAAGCTTCATCCGCGAGCTGGCGGTTGATCGAGCGGGAGAGCGAATCGAGTTTCGCGAAGATCAGACGGGAGAAATTGAAGTGCGGGTCACGCCGCGCAGCGATGTTGCCAGCCCTCCGACGATCATCAAAGTCAAAAACATCGGAGAGCTCAAAGAGCAGCACCCCGCGTGGTCGCAGCTTTATGGAGAGCTGACCGGACAAGTGCAAGCAGCAACCGGGCCAGAGAAACCACTGGTGGAACAGGAAGTCGCGTTTGCTCCCGTTCCCGAGCCGGTGCCAGTTGGCCCGGGACTGCCGGAACAACTGAACGAGCGCTTGCAGGAACTTAAGAAGCTGCAGGTCTCGCTGGAAAGGAGCGAAGCCAACCTGAGAAAGCTGGTTGTCGACGGGAAGCTTCCCGCAGCATCGCTCAACCACATCACTGAGTTGTTACAGAAGAACCAGAAGGTGATCAACTCGATTGAAGAGCGGCTGGGGCCGCGGTAGTTAGTTGGGTGTGTCTGCGGCACCGTAAGCCAGAAACCGCAAACATCAGAAAGCCTCATTCGCTGCTGAAGCGTCATGCTTTGACGATGCGTATGCTACAGGGGCGACTTTAGCTTGGGATTGGGCGGAGCGGGGCTGGCTGCCCGCAGGCGATACGAGAATGCCCCCAAAAGTGTGCCGCGTGGGACATCGTGGCATTTGAGGCAGTCGCTGGAAGCCCTTAGAGATCCGACCATGCGGATGTAGTGGCCTCGGTCGTCGATGGTGATGTCTTCTTGTGTGCGGAGTTGTTCTAGCGACCGCGCTTCGAACGGGTTGAGGGGCCGCGTGGGGACGTTCGTCAATTCATCCATGATCGGGAGTGTGTCGGTCACGTAGGCGACTGGCGGGGAGTGCTTCAGGAGGCTGATGAGTTCGATGCGTTCGACGATCCAATTGGAACCAAAATTCTTTTGTACGAACTGTTCATCACGGCGATTAACGCGGTGATGATGTTCACCGATCATCGTTCGCTCCTGTGATTGTGGGACTTCGGTGAATCGG
>JAIXVG010000513.1 GCA_027483145.1 Planctomyces sp. | reverse complement strand
GATTCCCTATTTGCGCGGCGAGAATCCTGTGTTCATCGAAGCCGAACAGCGATCGGCAATTATCGAGGCAGTCCAATTTGCGACTGATGAAAAATTGAAGCTGGTGATTACCGGCGGGCTTGATGCTTGGCGTGTAGCGAAACAACTGGCTGAGCGTCAGATCCCGGTGATTTTGGGCCCTGTCAATCGGCGTCCGCTCCGTTCTTATGAGCCGTATGACACGTTGTATGCAGCGGCTGGTCGACTGCAGGCGGCGGGTGTGAAGTTTTGCTTTCGGTCAAACGATGGACCCTATAGCCGCAACGTGCCATTTGAAGCAGCAATTTCTGTCGCGTATGGCCTGGACGAGGAGGCTGCACAGCGAGCGGTGACCCTGTCAGCGGCAGAAATACTGGGGCTGGGAAAAGAACTGGGAAGTATCTCTCTTGGAAAGCGGGCCAATCTGGTGATTGCTGATGGCTCTCCCCTGCAAGCAAGTACTCAGCTCAAAGGGGTGATGATCGACGGAGTGCCACAAAGCCTTGAAACACGGCAGATCCGCCTGGCGAACAAGTACCGGCAGCGGCTGATGCCGAAGGTGGCTCCGTGACTCTGGGGATGGCATAGGAAGGAGCACTTCCTTGCCGGTGCGCCTAGCCCATATTATTCATTAAGGCTCAAAAGACAGAGTTAACTATTCACCTTGATGCCCGTTGTGACCTGCTGGCCAATAGCAGAGTGTTTGAGGTATCCAAGCCCAAAACAACGACAAAGAAACCGCACGCTAGCGCGTTGCGGCTGATGGATTTTGCGATGATGAATGAGTTGGGCTAGCACAGCCCTTTGCGAAGAAGGGATTGTCGGCCTGTTGGGCTGCGAAGCTGCTTGAATTGACCGCAATCTACCGCTGGGCGGTGCGGATGATTTCATCTGCTCGCAAGACGTGCTGCGTTCGCGTGTACTTCGATGGGTTTGACTTGAACCTCGCCCGGCTCTCTTTTGATGAGAAGAGATAGAGCTGATCGTCATAAAAGGCAGCGTGCTCGATTCCTCCGGCGAGTGCTTTGTCTTTTTCCCACAACACGACAGGATCGCAGCCTAATAGCCGCGGCGAGTACGCCTCGGGGCTGGCCTTGAATTTCTGGAGTTCTTCGGCCGAGGTCATGTAGTACATGACACCCTTGTAGTCCCAGCTAAACTGACTTTGACCTCGCTGCCAGGTACGGTTTTCCGCCAAGGCGACGGGGCTGAAGCCATCGAGACCCACCAGTGGCTGCGGATCGCCCAACTGCACTGTTGGGCTGGTCGCAGAGGGGGCGGTTCCTTTAGGAGTTGCGGCGATGCTGTTGGGTTTTGGTTCGTTCGGTCCGGCTGGTTTGTTCGTTTTGGCCACATCGGGATTCGGAGCGAACTTCTGGGCGGCTCGCAAGCAGTTGGCCTTGTACTGCTGAGCAGCAGTGAATCCATCCCAACTCGCCAGAACACGATGGTTGGTTGGATCGATGACAACGTCGGCTGGCATCGAACGGATGCTGTAGCGACTGGTCACATCGGGACGCTGATCGGTATCGATTTTCACCATGACGAACTTGGACTGCAGGCCGTCCATCAGTTCGCGGTTGGAAAAAACATTCCGATCCATTTGTTTACAAGGCCCGCACCACGTGGCGTGAAAATGGAGCAGGAGCGGCTTGTTGGTTTCTTCTGCCTGTTTGACGGCAGTTTCGTAGTCGGCGGCCCAGGGACCGGCCGCAAGGGAGACCAGCGGCCATTGGGCCAGCATGGCCGTCAGAATGGCGGCAACCAGACGCGGTGCTAAAAGGCCGTGGACGGTGGGCATTGGCCACTCCAGAGACGGCAAAAGAGGACGACAATGCTGCCTGAACTGGTTACGCCACTTCGGCCAAACGCGCCGTTTGTCGGGCGCTGATCTGTTGAAGGCGTGATGAGCGAAAGACGAAGTGCAAAGCGACAGTCGGTCTCGACTGTTGCCACTGGGCGTCTTCCACCACACTCATGGTTCGGCAAGAATTGCCGCAGAACTATCGCGGAAAACCCCTATTTGCCTGCAAGCCGTTCAAACGCGGGGAACGGCTTATCACCAGGCCTTACGCTCGGAAAACTTGATGCCGGGTGCGACGGTTCAAATCGGGTTTAAGATTGGATCAAGCAACTGGTCTTTTGATCACGCTGACTCGTAGATGAGCCGCGGCCGGCAGGCCTAAAGAAACTGTGAGTGGAGGAGCGCCGTCAGACTCGGGGGGCGGAACGAGTTGCAAGGTGACGATGCCCGAAGCAGCCTGATTGCTGACAACCGTTCCTACGACACCAATGGAAAGCCCGGCTTCCGCGAGAAAACGAAGAAACTCCGGGTGCTGGTTCGTCACTCGGTCGAGTCGGATGGCTGAGCCTGCCGGCTGCTGGGCCAACGTCTGAGTCGAAGGGGTGGCACCGCGCATATGCCCATCGGCAGAAGGAATCGGATCGCCGTGGGGGTCAACTTCGGGATGGCCCAGGAAGTCGTCCATTCGATCGATCACCAGATCGCTGACGGCATGCTCCATGTGTTCTGCTTCTTCGTGAACCTGATCCCAGGTTAATGCGAGTGTTTCGACCAGAAATAGCTCGATCAGTCGATGCCGCCTGAGGACGCGCAACGCCAGGGTTCGACCTCGATCGGTCAGGCTGACTCCTTCATAGGGCCGATATTCCGCCAGGCCCGAGTCCCCTAACGTCTTCAGCATACTGGTGACAGTTCCGGGCGAGACTCCTAGCGCCTGAGCCAGTTTGCCGGTGGTGACCCAGTCAGTTCCGTCGGAAATGGCAATTTGCAGCGTGGCCTTCAGATAGTTTTCGACAGTCAGAGTGGCCATGAGGAATCTGCAATAGAAAGGTAAGAACGGGACAAAAAACTGGACCAGCCATCTGGTTCTTCGAGAGCGAGCCAAGGCTGTATTAGATTGCCTGATTGCCAAGACCGTTGGGGTTGATTGCCGAGATGCGACGACAGCGACCACCGGGAGGTGATGATTGCTGTCGTATCAACCTGATTTGGCGTAGGAGTTTACGGAAAACCGTGCGAACCTCGTAGGGCGCCACCATGAAAAAGAGTTGAAGTCCAATGTTTTGGCCTATTCCTTCAGTTTTTGTTGGCGTAGTTGCCGCTTTACGAGCTGGCAGGCAGTGCGGCACCTGTAGCTACTTGATCCCGGCAGAATCAATCGACCGAGAAGGGACAATCGACTGGTGACGATTCCTTGGTGGTTCGCCAAAAACCCTTTGAGAGTTTTGCGTTAGGGCTTGGCGGAATTGCTGTAAGGACCTACGTTTAGGGGGACAGGGAAAGATTTTCCGGCGGGTGTGTTGGTGCAGGGGACTCAATTGGACTCCCTTTCCCCGATGACCTGATTAAGTTGGTGAGGAAAAATGGTCGAGCTTCTCTATGTTCTGGGGGTTGGGGGCGATTTTCGCTTTAGCCTGCTTACTTAGAAAAGTGTCTGCTTCTCTCATACCTGTCACACCGAAGTCCATTCGGGCTTCGATCTCACTTGAGGCCGATCCCAAGTTGCGCTGACGCGGAAGAATTATGTCCGAAACGATAGAGACAGAGTCTGCACCATCTGATTCGGCGATGTTTGCTGAGCTCGCTTCGTCATCGGCAAGTGGAAGCTATACCGCTGAGTATGTTCGTCCTGGACTGCGCTCCGAAAGCTTCTGGCAGCTGTTAACGGTTCAGTTCTTTACCGTTTTCAACGACAACGTTTTTCGGTGGTTGGCAGTTCCACTGGCCAAGCCTTTGTTGCGCGGGTCAGAGGTGGCTGGAACCACGGCATTGGCTTCTGATGCTAAGGCCCTGGCATTAGGACTGGCCGGGTTTACCTTACCGTTTCTATTTTTTGCCGCCCCCGCTGGCTACCTGGCTGATCGATTCAGCAAGTCGAAGGTGATTACGGCTTGTAAGTCGGCCGAGATATTGATTATGGCCCTGGGTTTCGTTGCCATTTTGTCGCGCAACATTCCATTCTTGTTTTTTGTGATTGGTCTAACCGGGGCGATGAATGCCCTGTTTGCTCCATCACGTCAGGGGAGTATCCCCGAGCTGGTTCATGAGGGAGAGTTATCGCGGGCCAATGGCCTGATGGGCCTGGTCAATATTGTCCCGTGTGCCCTGGGATTTCTGGCCGGGAATTTTCTCGCAGGACTGGCGCAGCCAACCAGCGACAGTGTTGTCACGGTCTGGTCGCTGGCACCGGCAATTATCACTGTGATGGGCGTGGCCATAGCGGGCTGGTATTCGAGCTTGCGAATTCAGCGAATTCGGCCAGCTGATCCACAGCGAAAGGTGCCCTGGAACATTTTTGGCGAAACCACAACTGGGGTGAAGCTGCTGATTAGCGACCTGCCACTCATTCGGGCGTCACTGGGGATTGCTTTCTTTTGGGCGCTAGCGTCGTTGGCTCAAATGAACATCGACATCTTTGGAATATACGACCTGGGTCTGAAGCAATCGCAGGTTGGGATTCTGGGGTTTGTGCTCGTGTTGGGGGTAGGTGCTGGGAGTGTTCTGGCAGGCGTCTGGTCTGGTGGGCGAGTGGAATTGGGGCTGGTGCCTGCAGGAGCCGTCGGCATCGCGGCTTGCTCGTTCGTGCTGTACGCGGCCGGGGTGATTGGTGATCGAAATCAAATCGTTGCCTTTGAGGTTGCGGCTGTGGCCCTGTGCCTGTTGGGACTGTTCGCTGGCCTGTTTGATGTTCCACTGGAAGCCTATCTGCAGCATCGAAGCGATCCGAGGAAACTGGGTACCATTTTAGCCGCTACGAACTTTCTGGTGTTTGCGGGCAATCTGGTCGTGGCGGCCATGTTCTATGTGATGATTGCTTACCTGAACTTACAACCAGGGACGGTCTTTCTAGTGGCAGGTCTGGCGACGATCCCGATTGCTGCGTATGTCATCTGGCTGTTGCCTGGTGCGACGATTCGCTTTTTGTTCTGGGTCTTCACCCACACGCTTTATCGCCCGCGGATTGCGGGGTTAGAGAACATTCCAACGACTGGCGGAGCATTGTTGGTTTCAAATCACGTGACTTGGGTTGATGGTATTCTGCTGATGGCGGCCATCCCGCGGCCGGTTCGGTTTATTGCTTATGCCGACTATGTTCATCACCCTCGCCTTGCATGGTTGGCCAAGGTGTTTGAAGTGATTCCCGTCAGGGCCGACTCTGGACCGAAGGCGATCGTGCAGTCACTGCGGACCGCTCGTGAAGCCATCGAGCAAGGGCATGTCGTTGGGATTTTTGCCGAAGGAACCCTGACACGCACCGGGCAAATGCAGCCATTCCAAGGGGGCTTTCTGCGAATCGTACAAGGGACTGGCGCTCCGGTCATTCCTGTTTATCTAGATGGTCTGTGGGGAAGTATCTTCAGCTATCGTGGCGGCAAGTTTTTTTGGAAATGGCCACACAAGTGGTTTCAACAGGTGGGAATTTACTTTGGAACTCCAATTCCTGATGTCAAAGGTGTTGATGAGGTTCGAGCGAGTGTCCAGCAACTAGGAGTTGTTGCCGTGCAAGCTAGAAAAGCAACCGGAGAAACGCTGTGCGAAAGTTTTGTCAGCGAATGTCGACGCAGCGGTCGGCGAGTGAAGGTTGCTGACTCAAGTGGAAAAGAACTGAGTGGGTCGCAGCTTCTGGCTGGGGTGATTGCGTTCTGGCGAGTTCTCAATCGCCGCGTTTTCACTAGTGACCAGAAGGTAGTTGGCATTTTGCTTCCACCGTCACTGGGTGGTGTATTGGCCAACACCGCAACCACGTTTGCTGGTAAAGTAACCGCCAATATCAACTATACGTTGACAGACAACGAGGCCAATCAGTGCTTGAAGCTGGGTGGTATTAAAAAGGTGCTGACCAGCCGCCTATTCCTGGAGAAGCGGCCGATGAACCTTGATGCCGAGATGGTTTTCCTGGAAGACATCAAAGCCGAGGTGGGGAGTGTTGATAAGCTGGTGGCTGGGGTACTGGCTTATGCGACGCCGCTATTTCTGTTGAAGCGACTTCTGGGAGTCTGGCGGTTTAAGGCTGATGATCTTCTGACCTTAATCTTCACTTCGGGATCAACCGGTGAACCGAAGGGTGTCATGCTGACTCATCATAACCTGCAGGCAACAGTCGAATCGGTTGATCATATCGTTCACTTGCGCGAAACCGATACAATGTTGGGGGTACTTCCGTTCTTCCATTCGCTTGGATTTAGTGTGACGTTATGGCTGCCATTGTGTCTGCCCCCCAGGGCTGTTTATCACGTTAATCCTCTTGATTCTCGGGTGATTGGCGAGCTGTCGGAAAAGTGGGGAGTTTCAATTCTACTGGCGACTCCGACCTTCTTGCGTTCGTATCTGAAGCGAATCACCAAAGAGCAGTTTCATAAGCTCGACCTAGTGGTTGTTGGAGCTGAAAAGCTGCCGGTCGATTTGGCTAAGCAATTTGAAGAGAAGTTTGGAGTCCTCCCTTCTGAAGGTTATGGCGCAACAGAAACAACAGGCCCAGCTGCCGTTAATGTTCCCGATCACCGCAGCGAAATGGTGGTTCAAATTGGAACGCGGCTGGGCTCGGTGGGTCGGCCTTTGCCGGGAGTGGCAGTTCGCATTGTGCATCCCGATACGGGGGAGAATCTCGGCAGCGAGCAGGAAGGAATCATCTGGCTGAATGGCGGCAACGTGATGGCCGGATATTGGCAGCAACCCGACAAAACCGCAGCTGTCCTTGTCGATGGTTGGTACAACACTGGCGATATGGGGAAGGTCGATAGCGAAGGCTTCATCCACATTACAGGACGCCTCAGCCGTTTCTCAAAAATCGCCGGGGAGATGGTTCCTCACTTGAAGCTGGAAGAGTACTTGCTGCGACTGGCTGACGATCCGCAGCAAGAAAGTGGGGACCTGCTGCTGGCGGTCACGGCGGTCCCCGATGCCCAACGTGGCGAACGGATTGTTGTGGTGCATCGCGAGCTATGTAAACCTGCTGCCCAAATTGTGAAAGAGCTGGGCCAGACCGACTTGCCAAACCTTTGGCTGCCAAGTGCAGATAGCTTTTTGCAGGTCGAAAAGCTGCCCGTACTGGGTACGGGTAAACTCGACCTGAAAGGGCTGAAGCAGTTGGCGCTCGCTCACTATAGTCAGGCATGATATGCTCGACTGCTGATGAGTTGATTTGTCGAAATGACACTCAGAAAGCAGCAGATGACCATGCCTTTGACGCGCAGAGATGTTTTGTTGGCCGGTCTTGCCGGTTTGGCTGTCGGGCGAAGCTCACCCTCTGCGGCGGCGGAACCCGAGCCGCCTCAAACCCTGGGTGTGGTCCTATACCCGTGGGACTTGAGCTGGAGTAAATGGCCTGAGGTCGCTGCTGCGGCGGGCCTGACGACCATTGCTCTTCATGCAGCCGTCAGGCTCGATGTGCTTGTTCGTTTTGTTCAGAGTGATGCTGGCCAGAAGTTTCTGTCTGATTGCCGACGGTTAGGTCTCGCGGTCGAATACGAACTTCACGCGATGGGAGATCTGTTGTCGCGGGAATTTATCCAGCTTGATAAGACGCTATTCCGAGTCGATGCCACGGGACAGCGGAACCGGGACTTCAATCTTTGTCCATCGTCGCCCAGGGCGTTAGAGATTGTGGCCGAGCAGGCGGTTCATTACGCGCAGCTATTAGCGCCAACGACTGGTCGCTACTTCTATTGGCCCGATGATGGTCGCGAATGGTGTCATTGCGATAAGTGCAAAGGTCTGTCGGCCAGCGATCAGGCGACGATTGTCGAGAACGCCATGGTGGTGGCCCTTCGGAAACATATCGATCCAAAGGCGATCCTCTGCCATATCTCTTATCACTATACACTGCCACCTCCGAAACAGGTCACTCCACATCCGGGCCTGTTTCTCGAATTCGCCCCGATCAGCCGCAGCTATAAGGCGAGCATTGCCGATCGAATGGCGTCGTTGCCACAAGGGGACCCCTACCCCACAACGCATGGCGGATATCTTGATTTGCTGGATGAAAACCTGAAACTCTTTCCGAAGGAGTCGGCTCAGGTACTGGAGTACTGGTTAGATGTTTCGCTCTTTTCAGGCTGGAACAAGCCCGCGATCAAGCTTCCTTGGGAGCCCGCCGTCATGCAG
>JAIXVG010000396.1 GCA_027483145.1 Planctomyces sp. | reverse complement strand
TCGAAGTTTGGAATCATCCCCGAGCTTTGCCGCCCGGTCGATTTACCTCGGGCCAACGGTGCGGTGCTACTGCTCACCTTCCTGGCGATCATTCTCGGCTTTGCCACTGCAGGCACGGTTAAAGAGTTTGTCAATGGTCCCCTTTGGCTGGCCAGCTTGGCCAGCATTCTGGTCGCCATATTGGGAATAACAACGGCAGCCTTCATCAGGCCAACACCAGTCGCCGAACCGGGACTGAAGTTCGAATGGGGGAACCTGCTGATTCCCAGCTCAACATGGCGGCTGTTGATCGAGCGACCTCTGATGCTGAGGGTTTTGCTTGCTCAGTCGGCTTTCTGGATGGTGGGGGGGCTGGTCTATCCCCCGGCGGTGAACTCTCTGGGGCGCCTGCAGATGAAAATAGGTGACTTTTATACGGGTCTTTTGGCTGCCACCACTGGCCTGGGGATTGCCGTCGGCTGTCTAGCGGCGGGTTGGCTTTCACGCGGGCAGGTTCGTGGCCGATTAGTCCGGTTGGGAGCCATCGGAATTGTAATCGCGCTCGCCTTGCTGGGATCGCCGGGAGGACAACTGGGCCAAACGCTTCTGGGTCCCTGGGGGAGTGCGGGGGCGCTCGTTTTGTTAGGACTGTCTGCTGGTCTTTTTACGGTTCCGTTGCAGGTCTATTTGCAACAGGCCGCCCCAGATAATCAAAAAGGGAGGGTCATCGGCACGATGAACCTCCTCAATTGGGTCGGCATTGCTGCCAGTGGCCTGATTTATCTGTTGGCAGAAAAAAGCCTTTCGGCTGCTGACCAACCACCTGCCCGAGTCTTTTGGGTCGCAGCCGCTATTATGCTGGCAGTGCTAGTGACTTTTCGTCCTCCAACGCTCGATTTGTCAGGTCGTGTGCCCGAGTAGAGGCCTAATCGTCTAAGCGGTCTCAACCCGCCGAGCACTGCTCGCCTGCAGTTGCTGCTGTTACCCGCGAGCCGTGATCTCAAAATTGGGGTTGTCGGCCACATTGACCCACACGTGAACGTGGGGGTTGCCCCGATAATGCCAGACGAAAGCGGGGCCTTCGAGTCGCCAAACGTCGTAGACGCCGTCGTTGCCCAAATCGGTATCGGCGTAGAAGCTCAAATGGCAGGCCTTGAGGCCCCCTTGAGCTGCCAGACATTTGGCCACTCCGGCTTGATCTGTCGCACGGTAGGGTTCAACTAACGAGGCCAGCACCTCTTCAGCATGGCGTAACTGATCTGGCGAGCAATCGGCCAGTGGCAAACCGGTTAAGGCACTTTTGCCATTTCGAAAGTGAATCGTTGATTCGCCAACGGTCCGCTGAATAAGGGCCTTCCCTCGTTGTTTTCCGTCGAGCATTGCAAACAGGCCATTTGCCTTGACCGCCTGATGCCAGTAGACGTTGTCTTCGTGCAGAGGCGATTCGTTAAAGTCCTGGGCGGCATGTCCATAAAAAATTGGTCCGCCAAAGGCAGCATGCTCGACCGAGTTCCCATCACATCGAATGGTGAGGTGCCGACCGGTCATCACAAACTCGAACGGACCCTTGCCCGGAGTTCCAAACAGGGCGATCGATTGCTCCTTGCCGTATCCCCCCGCATCGTCCAAAAGCTGCTTTCGAATCCGGCCATGCCATTCCTGGTTATACAGTCCCCAAAAAATTGCCTCGATCAGCTCCTGCTGGTCTTTCGTGTAAAACTGGCTGGCCACTTTGGGATCGGTGATCTGCCAGTTGTTGGCCACATGCGTTCGCAAGACCCCGCGATCATCCCGGTAGTCCCAGTCAAAGCAAATTTCTTGCTTCTGAGTATCACTCAGCGACTCATACAACTTGACGACCAGGTTTTCAGACTCTGTCCCCTGACTTTCGGTTGCTGCTCGGATGCTCCCAAGTTGAGTTCCAACCGCTAGCGCTGCGGCTGCTCCCAGAAAGTTTCGGCGAGGAAAACCGTAGCCAATAGAAGAACGGGGAGTTGTCATGGAAGCACCTTGAGTGGGGATGAGGTCATCAGTAGACGGGTTCGATCTATCGCCGAGTTTCGCCGAAACCATCCCTTGAAGCAACTTCAATCGACAATTCCCCCAAGTTTGGCCGGGACCT
The DNA here is from genome assembly GCA_027483145.1 of Planctomyces sp. Lineage (GTDB taxonomy): Bacteria > Planctomycetota > Planctomycetia > Planctomycetales > Planctomycetaceae > JAIXVG01. Next base: position 9,522 of record JAIXVG010000396.1, on the reverse strand, counting down.
TGTTACCCTTTCAATGTCGTTTCCCACATTCCCCACTGGCCGAAGTTTTCTTCAACTTCAACGCGAACCGTTTCCACCTGCTGGCCCGGCCATGCAAGAATTACTTGCGTTAACTGTTGACCCATCCAGCGGGCCAATAGCTCGGCTGTGGTATTGGCGATTGGTAGTAGGCGACACTCTTCTTTGGGAAAGATCCAACGGCGATCTCCGAATGTCACCAGTACCTCTTTCTCATCTGATTGGACTCGAATCGTCGGATGTTCGGTCGGTAACAGCATCGAGTGATCGAGCGATTTCACTAGGTTCATCGCCGCATCACGCAGCGCAATGAAATCGAAGACGTAGCTGTTCTCGTCAATCGGCCCCGAGACTTCCACCGCCACCCGCCAGTTATGGCCATGCAGGTGTTCGCAAATGTTGCCATTGAATGTAATGAAGTGAGCCGCACTGAATACCAGATGATCTTTAGTGACGCGGGTACGAAAATGTTCGTTGGCCAAGGTGAGAGATTCCTTTTGGGTTATGATTTTCGTAAGGTGCGACTCGCCGCACCAATCTGATGAAGTTCCATCCCGTCGAGTTAACGTTGCAGTTAAAGAAAGTGCGGCAAGCCGCACCTTACAAAGCGATTGGGGCAACGTAACTCTCTTCCACCTGGGGTCTTCTACTGAATTGTAGCCCCGGTTGCCTCGTCCAGCGTCAACCAACCTTCATGCATTGCCACAAATAGCATCGCGGCGATCATGTCGGCTGTGGTTCCGGGATTGATTTTTCCAGCAGGGTATTCCCGCAACCAACCGTCTAGTTCTCTCCAGGCCTGTTCCCACTGAACGCTATGGTAATTGCCGCTCGCCAACACCTGTTTGGCCCGCCTTAGCACTTCCGCAGCCAACTCGGCGCCATGCTTTCGTTCAATCAGCGTATCGGGAACTTCCGCCAGCCACCAAATTTGAAACCAGCGAACGGCATGGTGCCAGCGGGGCATGGGGGGGGATTGACCATCGAATTCAGAACGCGCCGCACCAGACTGGGGGTTGGCCAGCGCCAGCCAGATTGCTTTCAATTGCGGTAGCGCTTTATCAAACAAATCCTGATAGCCGGTGACATAGGCCCGGGCGATCCAGTCGCGGTCTGCGGCCAGTTTCATCGCTGCAAGCAGCGTTATTTGGGGAACCTGAGTCACGTCTCCTTCTGCGACTTGCCCCATCCCACCTGGCTGCATCAAGCGAATGGCCTCGTAGACCAATTCTGCGTCAGCGACGGTCGTTTGCTGCAGGACGTTGGCCAGCTCGATTCGTAGCGACTGGCCCTGCTCCCCCCGGATTCGCTCGTGGGCCAATACCAGCGGGGCTAGCAGTAAATTCATCCCCAGATTGGTGTTGGTCCCTACAGCCTGCCAAGTCGCTTGTGCCCCGGCCAGCACCAGTTGTCCAATTGTTGGAGATTCGGGCTTTTCGAGCAGCGTTTTCCAGGCCCCTTCGATGGCCCAGGCCGATCGCACAAACTGGTCGTAGTTGAGGTCGATGAAACTAGCCTCGGGGTGCACATTCCCTGCTTTTGCGGCCGTCGCTTCCAACCAGCAAGCCACCCCCGCAAGTCGACTGGCCGACTGCTCGATGTACGGTCTCTGAGAAGATTTAGTCAAGTGGGGTAGCCTTCGGCAGTTTTTGGCTCAAGTCTCTTTATGTGGTCTTCAAACTCTGTCCCCAAGGGTAAAGTCTAGCCGCTGGTCGGTTGAAGGGACTTTGCTTTTTTCGATCTTGGTTAGATCAACTTTGGGTGGGGGGGCGCGCCCCACGCAGCGAAAGCTCCCCGATTTTGAAGGTTTTTTGAATCGGGGGCTTCTAAAGCAGCGCCCCCGCCACCCTCGCGTTTTGAACAAAGCGAAAGCCGCTGGTCCATCGCGATCCACTGGCGGCAGAAACTCTGGCCCGCTATCATCCGCAAGTCATTCGCTGCCATGAGCGACTCCCAGTTTATCGCGGCTGCGCCCTCGCTCAATGCGTGCCAAGACTGAGAAACAGTCGAAGCCATTGACGATTGCGGCCAGTACGCAATTCAGGATGCGTTATGAAGATTCATGAGTACCAGGCGAAACAGTTACTGGCCTCCGCCGGAGTGACCGTCCCCAAGGGGATCGTCGCCAAAACCCCCGATGAGGCTGCTACCGCCTTCGAGCAATTGGGTGGGGCCATTGCAGTCGTCAAATCCCAAATTCACGCTGGCGGCCGCGGCAAGGGCCGCTTCAAAGAACATCCTCAGCAGGGGGGCGTGGTTCTAGTTAAGTCGAGTGCTGAGGCCAAAGAGGTCGCAGCACGCATGCTTGGAAATACGCTAGTCACCATTCAGACTGGCGACGAAGGAAAAGTGGTCAACACGCTACTGGTCGAGCAAGGCCTTAAAATCGCTCGCGAGCTTTATTTGGGATGCGTGGTCGACCGGGCTGCAGCCGGCCCAATCCTGATCGTATCAACCGAAGGGGGGATGGATATCGAAGAGGTGGCCCATAGTCACCCCGAAAAGATCATTCATGAACCATTCGATGTCGTGTTTGGCCTCAATTCGTTTCAGGCCCGCAAGCTTGCTTTTCGGCTTGGTCTGGAAGGAAACGCCCTCAAGAACGCTGAAAAATTCTTTCGGCAGGTCTGTCGATTTTTTCTCGACCACGACTGCAGCATGACCGAAATCAATCCACTAGTTGTTACCGAAGATGGCGACCTGCTGGTTCTCGATGCCAAAGTGACATTCGACGACAACGCCTTGTTCCGTCACCAAGACCTGCTTTCTCTTCGCGATTTAAGTGAAGAGCAACCCTCTGAAGTGCAGGCTCAAAAGTCGGGCCTCAGCTATGTGAAGCTAGATGGCGACCTCGGTTGCCTGGTCAACGGGGCTGGCCTCGCGATGAGCACGATGGACCTCATCAAGCTGCATGGGGGCGAACCCGCTAACTTCCTCGATGTGGGTGGCGGAGCGAATGTCGACCAGGTAACAGAAGCCTTCCGCATCATTCTGGCCGACCCCAACGTTAAGGGGATTCTGGTCAACATCTTCGGCGGCATCATGAAGTGCGATACGATTGTCACCGCGCTGCTCAGTGCCTACGACAACATTGGAATCAAAGTGCCGCTCGTGGTTCGCCTCGAAGGGACCAACGTCGAGCTGGCTCGCAAAATGCTTGCCGAAAGTGGTAAGAAAATCACTACAGGAATCAACCTGACCGACGCAGCTCAGAAGGCTGTTGCAGCCATCAAGGTCTAGACAATTCCCGGGGGCGACACGCGACAAATGTGTTTTTCAGGACTCATCGCGTGCTAGCCAGTATTTGAAACAAATTTTGGGCAGTCGATTCGAAAGGCAGCCGTTTCCAAATGAGCATTCTGGTCGATAAACATACCAAGATTATTTGTCAGGGAATCACCGGGAAATCGGGGCTGTTTCACAGCCAGCAGTGCCGTGCCTATGCCCAGCAGTGGCGTCCAGGTGAAGACGTCTTTGTGGGTGGGGTTACCCCGGGGAAGGGTGGGACCCAGGTCGATGATTTCCACATCTTCAATACGGTGGAAGAAGCCCGCGCGAAGACGGGTGCCAACTGCAGCCTGATTTTCGTTCCCCCTCCATTCGCTGCCGACGCGATTCTTGAAGCTGCCGATGCGGGAATCGAGCTGATCGTCGCTATTACTGAGGGGGTCCCTGTTCTCGATATGGCCCGGGTTGCTAAATCGCTTCAGGGTTCCAAGAGTCGCCTCATTGGCCCCAACTGTCCTGGCGTAATCACCCCGGCCATCGCCAAAATCGGGATCATGCCCGGCTACATCCACAAGCCAGGCCCGGTTGGCCTCATCAGCAAAAGCGGGACTCTCACTTACGAAGCAACCTGGCAATTAGGAAATGTTGGCTTGGGGCAATCGACGGCTGTCGGGATTGGGGGCGATCCAATCATCGGTACCACCTTCATGGAACTACTCGATATGTTCGAGCAAGACCCCGCAACCGAAGCAATGCTGATGATTGGTGAAATCGGCGGCGACCTCGAAATCCGAGCCGCCGAGCACATTAAGAAGTACATCAAAAAGCCGGTCGCAGGGTTTATCGCGGGGCAGACTGCTCCTCCCGGTAAGCGGATGGGGCATGCAGGGGCCATCATCTCTGGCGGCGGCGGAACAGCCGAAGAAAAAATGGCGGCCTTGGAAGCGGCAGGCGTTGTGGTCGCCCGCAGTCCGGCTGACATGGGTGTAGCAGTTCAGCGAGCCATCGCCGCACGCAAGTAGTCGCCCCTGCGGCAATTCCTTCCTGTTCGGTCCGGCTCGCCCAGGGTGTGAGGAAAACAGGCTCTCGGCTTGCGGTTCGCAACCTGAGGACGCAACGGCAGAATCTAGGCGAGCCGACTACAATAACGGTCGGGTTATTGGCTTCGAATCCTGCTTGGCTCTGTTTTTCTGTTACTTTGACTGAGTCCCGAACTTCAACTTGGTGGAACTGGTGTCTCAAGCGAGGCTGGTGACCTCGTGAAGCCCTCCTTCGCGGCAGATCCTGGGATGCGACATCCATTCAGCTGACCGGCTGGCACCATGCCCGACGCTCTTTGAGCAGTATCAATACTCCGAGCGTCAACTCTCGCCCTGACGCACTTCACTCGCCATGATAGAATCCCGCAGGTAGAAAATTCGGGTGTCGGCAGCCTGCACTGTAAATTCGTAGTTTCGCCAGATCAGGTTTCATACCGCATCGGGCCATGTTGGGTACTTGCCCCTCGAAATAGTGATTGTCGGTTTCGTCGTGACGCCGATAAACGCATAATCGCAGTGGAACTTACGCAGGTTGGCCCCAAGGCATCTCGACAATGGCACGCTGACTTTGAAAAATGCTCCGAACGACCGGCCGACCGGACAAACCCACCCTTCCCGATTCTCTTTTGCCGCGAACGGACGACAGCATGAGCGACCTTAGTGAAGATGGTCATTGGCTGGGCTTCGATTTGGGTGGCACCAAGATGCAAGCCTCGCTGTTCACCAGCAAGTTCCAACTGTTAACGCAGCGTCGCAAAAAGACACGCGGTCATGAAGGCCCAGCCGCCGGGATTGATCGCATTAAGGGGATGATTGAAAAGTGCCTGGAAGAAGCGGCCCTTCCGCGCGATCAGTTGGCCGGCATTGGTATCGGTTGCCCCGGGCCACTCGACCTGAATGAGGGGATTATTCGCGAGGCCCCCAACCTGGGCTGGAAGAACGTCCCCTTACGAGAAATTCTCGAAAAGGATTTCGGCTGTCCCGTTGTGCTCTGCAACGACGTCGATGCGGGGGTATTTGGCGAGTTCCGATTCGGCTCAGCGATCGGCGCTCGTACCGTGCTGGGTGTCTTTCCCGGCACGGGCATTGGTGGCGGGATGGTGACGGAAGGAAAAATCTTCCGCGGGGCAACAACTTCCTGTTTGGAAATCGGTCACTTTCCGACGGTCCCGAACGGTGGCATCTGCGGCTGTGGTCGACGTGGTTGTCTTGAAACAGTCGCCAGTCGCCTGGCCATATCGGCTGAAGTAGCGAAGGCGGCCTATCGCGGTCAAGCCCCCCACATTATGCGTCTGGCAGGGACCGATCTCGCGAACATTCGGAGCGGGACCCTGGCGGAAGCGATTGAGCATGGTGACACCATCGTCGACCGAATTGTCCGCGATGCAGCCCGGCATTTAGGGGTTGCCATGGCCGGTGTAGTCAATCTGCTGGCCCCCGATATGATCGTGCTGGGAGGCGGGCTGGTAGAAGCACTTCCCAAGATATTCATTGGGGAAGTGCAGGGGGCGCTGAACGACCACACCCTTCCCAGTCTCAAGGGATCTTTCGAATTACGAAACGCCAAACTGGGTGATGAGGCGACCGCGATGGGGGCTGCTGCCTGGTGTCGCCAGGCGGGTAAGCATCAAAACAAGAAAGGGACCGAGGTCGGTTCTGCGGTGTAAGTTGATGGTTCGCATGCGACATGACTCTCCAAAGAGTATCGATCGCAAGGCCGCTTCACTGCAGGCAGGATTGTGTTAACGCCATTTTTATCCCAGCAAATTAAAGTCTGCTATGTCTGTTGATCTTTTCGAAGCACCCGCTCGAATCAGCACCAACAAACGGTTGGCGGCCGTGATCGACATTGGCTCGACTTCAATTCGGATGGCGCTGGCCCATATTGATGATCAGGGGGATGTGGCCCTGTACGATCATTTCTCGCAAGGGGTCCACCTCGGGCGAGACACCTTTACGAAAGGGATCATCGAGAAGGGAACGATCGAAGAGTGCGTCCGGGTCCTCAAGACCTATCAGCGCGTCCTCGATGAACTCAACATCCGAAAAACCGACGATATCCGCATCGTCGCGACTAGCGCCGTCAGAGAAGCCATCAATCGACTGTCGTTTCTCGATCGCGTCTACACCGCAACCAATATGCAGGTAACGCCACTCGATGAGGCCGAAGTCAATCGAATCACTTACCTGGGAATTCAACCCCTCTTAAAGCAGGACCCGTCACTGGCGGTCGCCAATACCGTAATTACCGAAGTGGGTGGTGGCAGTACCGAAATGCTGCTGGTCTCGCGTGGCGATGTGCAATCATCGCATACGTATCGCCTGGGTTCGCTGCGGCTGCGGGAAACACTGGATGCTTATCGTGCTCCGCGGGCCACTGTTCGCAGCATTATGGAGACCCAGATTCGAAGAGTTGTCGAACAAATCAGGCAGCAGACCAATGCTGGCAAAATTGATCGCGTAATTGGCCTGGGAGGAGATCTGCGGTTCGCCGCGAAGGAGCTCCTCCCCGAATGGTCACAGGAAGGGTTAGCCGGCATACCAATCGGCCGACTCGAAAAACTGGCCAATTCGGTTCTTGACCTCAGCGAAGATCGGCTCGTTCATAAATACCATATCTCGTTCCACGATGCAGGGACTCTCGGACCAGCCCTGTTGGCCTACGTTCAGTTGGTCAAGGCCTTTAACCAAAGTGAGCTAATCGTTTCCAGCGTGAACCTCCGCGATGGCCTGCTAAAGGAAATGGCCCTCAAAGGAACCTGGAATTCCGATTTTGCCAATCAGGTGATTCGGTCGGCGTACGAGCTGGGAAAAAAATTTCATTTTGCCGAGGACCACGCGCGGCACGTCGCCAAGCTTTGCCGAATTCTGTTTCAGGGGCTACGGGACGAGCATCAACTTGAACCACGTTTTGAACTGTTGCTGCAGGTCGCGGCCTGGCTGCACGAAATCGGGCTTTATGTCGGAACCGGTGGTTATCACAAGCACACGATGTATCTCATTCAAAACAGCGAGCTATTTGGCCTCTCTCGCGTTGATGTCAAACTGATTGCCCTGACTGCCAGGTATCACCGCAAGACATCACCCAAGCCCATTCACACGCCATTCACAGCCCTTGATCGTGATCAAAGAATTGCGGTCGTCAAGATGGCGGCTATCCTCCGCGTGGCCGATGCGCTCGATGCCTCTCATTCCCAGCGATTGCACGAACTCCATTTCACTCGTGAAGGAAATCGATTGATTATCTCGATTCCCCAGGTTGACGATCTATCGCTTGAACAACTCGCCCTGAAGCAAACCGCAGGCCTGTTTGAAGAAACCTTTGGCGTTCCAGTCCTGCTGCGAAAAATGAGGTCATAAGCCCTGCATTTACGTTAAATCTTCGTGTGCCACTGGGTTTGCCGGTGCACAGTCAACTGCGGTATCCATAAGAAAAAAGTCGGTAGCAGCGGCGATGGCGAAAGGGCTACTTCGAACCTTTGCCTCTCGTGACGTTCAATCAATTAGCGAAAGCGGATCTTAACCGGCAACCAGCGCCATGTTTCCAAGACTCGGTATCAAAGCAGTTCGGGCCAGCAGACGAGTGGCTATTTCAAAACCTGGTTGGTGGCACGTTTAACTCGGCGAATTACGATCCAGACTTCTCCGCCAGAGGGTTTTGAAACAGTTTCTAGTGCAGGCCAACAAAATAGTCGGATGTTAATGTGACCAAATCGACCGAACCACGTTTCTTCAATCGCGAACTCAGTTGGATGGAGTTCAATCAGCGCGTACTCGACGAAGCACTCGATCAGTCGATTCCACTCATCGAACGTCTCAAGTTTCTGGCGATTACCGCTTCAAACCTCGATGAATTTTTTATGGTGCGGGTTGGCAGTCTGCAGGCCCTCAGTCGTCAGTCAGGGTCGCGCCTCGACCCCGCCGGGATGACACCCGAAGAACAATTAACAGCCGTCTGCTCTCGGGCAAGACAAATGGTCGAGCAGCAATACCGCTGCTATCAGGAAGAGTTGGAACCCCGGCTGACAATGCTGGGAATTCGGCGCCTTCGCCCGGCTGACCTGTCCGAAAAACAGTTGAAGATCGCTGAGCAGGTTTTTGATCAAGAGATATTCCCAGTCTTAACGCCGATTGCACTAACCTGCCCGGAAGACTTTCCGCTGGTCGTAAACCACACTATCTCACTCTTTGTCGAGCTTTCCCCAGACAATAAACCCGATGCACCCGTCGATGGGGCTACCCTCCGGTTCGCGATGATCCCCTTTGGACGCACACGCAATCGGTTTATCACTCTTCCCAGCGAATTGGGCTACAGCTATTTGTTGTTAGAAGACCTTGTTGGAATCTTCGTCGAGCGGCTCTTTATTGGTCAGCAGGTTTTAGACTGCGTCCCCTTTCGGATGTCTCGCAATGCCGATATGGCCATTCGCGAAGATCAGGCGTCTGACCTCTTGACCGAAATGCAGGAAATTCTTGACGCACGCCGGCAAAGCGAATGTGTCCGCCTCGAAATCAGCTCAGCCGTCAGCCCAACCGCCCTGGCGTTCTTGTCTCAAGCCACCAAAGTCGGCGAGCGCGAAACCTTTGCCGTTGGCGGGCCAATCGACTTGTCTGCTTTCATGCGGCTGTGCGATCTGCAAGGCTACGATGCCCATCGCTACGAGGCTTGGCCCCCTCGGTCGAGCCCTCAAATCGACCCGACCGAATCGATGTTTGACACCATCGCCAAGCGGGATGTCCTTCTCTGCCATCCCTATGAAAGCTTTGAGCCTGTTGTTCGCCTGCTGGAAGATGCGGCCGACGATCCTGATGTGATCGCCATTAAGCAAACCCTGTACCGCACAAGCCGCAATAGCCCGATCGTGGCAGCTCTGAAGCGTGCAGCCCTCAATGGCAAGCATGTGACCGCCGTGGTCGAACTCAAAGCCCGCTTCGACGAAGCCCGCAACATCCATTGGGCCAGAGACCTCGAACAAGCCGAGGTCCAGGTCATTTATGGCGTGAAAGGGCTGAAGACGCACGCCAAGGTTTGCCTCATCGCTCGCCGCGAACCTCAAGGGGTTGTTCGTTATGTCCACTTTGGAACAGGTAACTACAACGAAATCACTTCTCGCCTCTATGGCGACATTAGCTACATGAGCTGCAGCGAAGATCTGGGAGCCGACGCCAGCGCCTTCTTCAACGCGGTCACCGGTTATTCTCAGCCGCAAGCCTTTCGAAAGATCGATGCAGCCCC
>JAIXVG010000232.1 GCA_027483145.1 Planctomyces sp. | reverse complement strand
TTTCTGCGGCGTGTATTGCATCTCGCCCATCGACGTCGTCCCGGAAGCTGTGCTCGGCCCGTTCGGCCTGATCGATGATTTGGGGGCCTTGGTCACCGGTATCGCGGCCGCACGGATGGCGATGAAACCGACTCGCGAAGAAAGCCACTAATACACCACTTACTAGGAAAGAAACCCTTCAATGAACCGGCAAGTAGAAGACGAAGCAGTGTTCCTTCTCTGTATCGTCGTGTTTGTTGTCGTGATGTATTTCCGCTCGCGCCAGCGACCTGTGGCGACCGAGTATGGCACGGCCACGTTTGCAAGCGATGGCATTTTGCAAGCTGCGGGGATGCTCGTGAACAAGGGGCTATTGCTTGGCCGCACGTTCAGCGGAAGCCCTATCCATCTACCAGACTATTGCCACGTACTGCTTACCGGGGGCAGCGGTTCTGGAAAAGGCGTGAGTATCATCCTGCCCAATTTACTTACCTACGTGCGTGGCTCGGTGGTGTGTTTTGATACTAAAGGTGACCTGTTTGCCGTGGCTGGCCATCGCCGTGCCGCAATGGGTAGCCGCATCATCAGGATCGCTCCTTTCAATTGGGGAAGTGATTCGTTCAATGTCCTCGACACGATTCCGCCCGACAGTCCCGTACTCGTTGATTTAGCCAGGGCGATGGCTGAGGCGTTGGTCGTCCGGCAGCACACCGAACCCGATCCGCACTGGAACGAGAAATCGGTGCAGGTGATCTGTGCCCTGCTGGTTCTCGTGCTGCTGTTTGTGAAAGACGAGGAACGCAACCTCAACTCCGTCCAGGAAATCGCCAGCGATCCCGATCTGCTGAGAGCCGCAACTGTCAAGCTTCGCGAATTGGGCGGGATTCCGGCGCGTCTCGGCGCTCAACTCACCCCCTTATTCGACAAGCAGACAGGAGAGCTAACGAAAGAGGGTGCGGGCGTCATCAGCACGGTCTCGCGTCATCTGAGCTTTCTGGACAGTGAACTTGTGGCGAAAACGGTCTCGCAGAGCACGTTTGATCCGCAGGATTTGCTTAGGCCGGGCACGACCTTGTTCATTCAGATTCCTCCAGACCAGCTCGAAGCACAGAAGGGCTTTTTGAGGTGCATGATTTCGACCTTAGTTCGGGTCATCGGCACTAGCGGTAACGAGCAGCACGGAGAGGTGTTGATGCTGCTCGACGAAGCCTCGGCATTAGGATCATCACTGCCGGCGATCGAGGAAGCGCTAGTTCGGGGACGATCGGCGGGAGTCCGAATGCTGCTGGCTTACCAGTCAGAGAGTCAGGTGCGGGCTGCGTTTATGAATAAGCCGACGCTCCTTTATGACAACTGTTCCGTCCAAATTTATCTGGGGGCTGCGAGCAGTTACGAGACTGCGGAACGAATCAGCAAGAGCCTGGGTGAATGGACGCAGGTCGTGGAAAGCTACGGTTCCAACGAGTCAAGGTCTTGGCACAGCATCCAACCGGGTGCGCAGAGTAGCCAGGGTTCGTCCAAAAACTACACGCTTGCCGGTCGGGCACTGCTCCGCCCCGAAGAGGTTTTGACCCTGAATAACGATTACTTGATTACGTTTGTTCGCGGGATGCATCCCATCCTGGCGCGGCGAGTGAAGTGGTACGAAGACTCGGCATTTAACCCCGCCCTGCCAAAGCAGCGGAAAAAATCGCTGTGGGACGGCGTGAGTTGGGGATGGCGGATCTGGGCAGTAGGCGTTCTGACTTTCATCGTGTTGGCCCTGATGAAGAGAGCCAACCACTGAATCACTAACGACATAAAGGATGTGCGAGATGGATCGGAAAATCGGAGAAGGTCACTTTGGAGCGATGGCTCGCCTCGGGCTCAAGGAACTACGCAATGCTCTCAACCCGTCGCGAGAGAGTGTTGCGGATTCGGAGATCGGACTTTACGGAACTGCCACGCAAGGCGAGATCGCAGATGCTCGCGGTGGTCCCGGCCAAGGGCCTGAGCAGGAGTCGCCCGACGGGAGGCTGAGTTTGGACGACCTCCGTATGGCTGCGAAGGAACAATCTCAACTGGGCGCCACAAGCCGAGAGCGCGAGGTGGACAGGGATTTGGATCGCTAATCGAAGTACCCAGGTGGTGCAATTTGGATGAGGGTGCAAGTCGCAAAGAAGCTTCGGCCTCGAAGTGCATGAAAGGTCGTTAAAGCGCTGTTGCTTGGCTGGTATTTATCATCTTGTCGCTTGATAGGGAGGAATAACATGTTGAAGCCTGATGATTCTGCCTGGACGGAACTGGTCGCGGAAATCAAGGCGGTTGTGTCAAGCCGGTCCGAAGACGGATTTGCATTTGTTTCCATGCATCGCACAGAGCAATGGGATTTTTTTACAACGTCTGGTTTTTACAGTCCCTACATGGACCGGGGAATGACTGAAACGCAAATCTCGACCGTCGTTCGCAACGCGATCAACGGCAAACCGCAAGAGGAGTGGCTTGACGGAGTCTTTGATCCGGTAAAGGCACCGACACAGACGCTTGCCGAGATTTTGGCAGGAAGCGGGCACGACCGAATGAAAGCACGCATTGATGGCTTGGTGCAACAGATGAAGACGCCGGAACGCGACGGAATGGAGAGGTAGGTTCTGACATTGAATGGAACGCGGTGAAAAAGAGAAAGGAGGAGGAACAATGACTATCGACGAACGTCTGGAACGCATCGAGGCCGCGCTCCTCCTGCTTTGTGAGCGACATGAGACGAAGGCGTGGTACTCCGTCGAGGAATTCGCACGACTCGTCGGTCGCTCCGCGTTCACCTGCCGGGAATGGTGCCGTCGTGGCCGCATCCATGCGGACAAGAAGCAAAGCGGTCGTGGTGCCCATGCCGCGTGGGCGATATCACACGACGAGTTGGAGCGTTACCGGCGAGAGGGATTACTCGCAGAGCCGCAAGAACGTAATTTACCCGGTTCTGGGCAGTTCTCTGGCAATGGGAGCAGCCCATGAGCCAGAACAAAAAAACGCGCGAGAGGGCGACCCCACCGGGTGCGAAGCGCCGTCGCCAGCGCTTACCGGTTCTCACAAGCCTTCGATTCGAT
>JAIXVG010000426.1 GCA_027483145.1 Planctomyces sp. | reverse complement strand
TGCTGCTTCTCATGCCGGTGCATCGTCGATAACTTCGATCTGGAACAACTGGCGTTGGCAGTCGAAGGATCAGCCGCAGCGAACTGAATCGGCCAATCTGGCTTCCTGGCAGGGCTGTTCCAAGTGTGTCCCTTTCCTGCGACTGAAAGCGACTAAACAGAAATGGTCTTAACGGCTCTCGCTGTTAGCTTGCCCCCTGAGGCCATACGGAAGAAAGCGGCCGAGGTTCTCGCTCGGCCCGACTTTGCGATCGATGGTGCCGTCAATCCGGCCGCAGTGAAAAACTTTGAAGAACTCTATGGATTCGGAAGGCGACTTTTCATTGCATTTCTCGAAATGCTCGACCAGTTGCCATTGCCAATCAAATGGCTCGTCTTGGCGTTCCTGGTCATTTCGCTCATCGGAATTATCGCCCATCTGATCTACACCTTGTGGATTGTGTTATTCCAGCCGGGCGATCGACTGAAGTTCGCAGATGCGGAAGAGGCAAAAGTACAGCCCGAGAACCTGGAAACGGCAGCGATGAAAGCCCAGGCAAAAGGTGATTGGATCGGAGCCATTCGCATTCTGTTCCAAGCGAGTTTGCTCAGGCTGGAACAGAATGACAGGCGTTCCTTCCGGCGTGGCGTCACCAATCGAGAGATTTTGCGAAAGTACAGCTCGACTGGTGCCTACGAACCGCTGGCGTGGTTTGTGCAAACCATCGACCAAAAGTGGTACGGACTGGAATCCTCGGACGAAACCGACTGGAAGCTTGGCGTTCATCACCACCAGACAATCTGCGATCTGGTCTCCAGGAGGCAGCATGTGGTCTCCGCGTAATGCCGTTGTAGTAGCCAGTTTGATATTTGTAGCGGCCATCATTAGCGCCTGGGTTGCACTGCTGCAAACTCCCGATTCCGGCGGGGTTGGGCACGATACCTATGGTGTTAGGGGGTATGGCTATCGAGGTCTTGTTGATACGGTGCGCGAGCTAGGCTTCGTCGTTCGGCGACAACTTGCTCCTCCACAGCCGAAGCAAGCGTTGCACACGCGGGTATGTGTTGAACCATCCCCTGCCCTTTTGAGAACCCACCCAACTTACCTGGTGCGAATGAAAGACTGGGTTGCCGCCGGTGGCCGCTTGGTGGTCGTCATGCCCTTGGCAATTGACCTCCAGCGAGATTTTATGTCCTCATGCAGAGCCTGTGGCAAGGACTGCGATTTGAAACCAACCGACTTGCTTGATCTCATCGGTTTAGACGGCGTTTCAGTTCATTCTCCGGCACTGAATGCCCTTCTGCTGGAAGATCAACAAAATACGGGCGCTGGCTATCGATCTCCATCTGAAAGAGTTACTGATTGGGATTCGTGGGTCGAGGCTGCCAAGTCTTACGAGGTCGCCATCACTGAAGTAAGCGTTAAGGCCACCGGTACATTTAACGACGCGGCGGTCAGTCGATTGGCAGTCGAGGCAAAATCGATCCAGTACCTCGACTGCTCCAACACAGCGCCTATTGGGACGATCACTCTTGCGGAGGATTTAGCCAAGCCCCTCAATCAGGCCACTTCGCCCATTGCTACCCCAGTAGAGAAAGCAACCAATGCAAAGACTGAAGGTGCAGAAACGGTAGCGGCAAACGAAGCCGCGCCTGCCGCTCGGGTGCTTGCCGCTGAATTCTCTCACGGAGCTGGCTCAATCGTTGTTGTCGCTGATCCATCTTTACTTCGGAACCGCACGTTGCCTCTGGCTGACAACAGCGTGCTGGCCGTCACGGCCTTGGGAAGCCCAGATCGCCAGATCATATTCGACGAGTATTATCATGGATTATCCGCCTCAGGAAATCCGCTATTTCTTCTGACGAGACCAGGTTTTGCCGCACTGGCACTGGGAATCTTTGCGATTGTCGGAGCTGTCCTTTGGAGGCAAGCTGTGTGGTTGGGGCCACCCATTGACCCGAGCGACCCTCCCCGTCGGGATATCGCCGAGTTTTTGACAGCGATGGGCCGGTTGTATGCCCATAACTCGCAGTCTCGGCCTTTATTAGTCAAGCAGTGCCGTGCAGGCGTCGTTCGCCAGCTATCAGGTGAAGTCGGCTTGCCACCCGATCAACAAGATGTGGCGTTGGTCGGTCGCCTATTGGCTCGGCGTAATGAACCTCATTCAGATTTGTTTCTGAGAACAATAGCCGATGTTGATCAAGAATTGCGGTCCACACGGTTTTGGACCGAATCCCAATCAGTACGCACCATCAGAAAGTTGACCGCTTGTCTTTCGATACCCACATAAAAACAGTCCGCACCCAGCTCGAAAAGGTGATTTTCGGGCAGTCCGGCACAATTGATTTGGTGCTCATCGCACTGTTCAGTTGTGGCCATGTTCTCCTCGAAGGTCCTCCGGGAGTTGCCAAAACTCTTCTAGTTCGCTCGTTGGCGGCCGCGTTAAACCTGAGTTACCGGCGCGTTCAAATGACGCCAGACTTGTTGCCAAACGATGTCACAGGTTCGGTAATCTATCGCGCAGACAGCCATCAATTCGAGTTTCGTCCAGGACCCCTGTTTGCCAATTTTCTGTTGGCTGACGAAATCAATCGAGCTTCTGCTCGAACGCAGTCAGCCCTGCTCGAAGCGATGCAAGAACTACAGGTGACCCATGCCGGCCAAACTCACCCTCTCCCCGATCCGTTTGTCGTTTTTGCAACTCAAAACCCGATTGAAGAGGAAGGAACGTATCCACTTCCATTGGCTCAACTTGATCGCTTCATGTTCAAGGTAACAGTCGACTATCCAACGGCCGAATCAGAGCAGAAGATTCTCAAGTCGCATCATGCAACCTCGGGCTTGTCATCCCCCGAGCAATTGAACGTCGAGCGTGTCTTGGGGCCAGAGGAAATCATGGCCGACCGTCAATTGATTCGGGAAACGTTCGTTCGAGACGAAGTGATTGCCTACGTTCAGAAGCTTGTTCATGCAACCCGATCAGACGAAGTGTTTCAGGTCGGAGCTAGTCCTCGCGCAGGGTTGATGTTGCTGATCGCGGCTAAGGGTTTGGCTCGGCTAAATGGCCGCGACTTTGTGACACCCGACGACATCAAAGAAGTCTACCTGCCAGCCCTGAGGCACCGAGTGGTCCTCCATGCCGCGAACGAGTTAGCCGGAACGTCAACCGATGAGGCATTGGCCCAAGTGCTCGAACAAGTTGAGGTTCCCCGGTGACCATTCGCCCCGGCCATCGGGCCATAATTGTTGTCGCTGAGTTAGCCCTGCTTTCGGTAGGTACCTTTCTTTGGCCAACAGTCCTTTGGTTGGTGGGTGCCGCTGTCGTTGCAATCCTGCTGATTGCGGCGAACGATTTTCGCCATGCGGTAGCTATAGGCCAAAAGCTTGAGATTTCCCGAGAAGTCCCAAGATCGATTGGCCGTAACCGCCCGCTAACGGTGACTCTCAAACTAAAAAACGGGGGAACGCTGCCTATCGTAGGAGAGGTCCGCGACGAATCCCCAAACGGTTCCAAGCCTTCATTCGTTTGTGTCCCTGTACGACTTGAAGCGGGAGAGACGAACGAATACTACGCAGAGTACCGTTTTCCGAATCGCGGGGCCTACCTCTTTGAACGCGTCTGGCTGCGTATCTATGGCCCCCTACATTTGGTTGAGGTGCAATGGCCAGTCGGATGTATTAGCAGGTTACGTGTATTCCCCGAGGTCTTTTCCGCTCCGGCTGAATTACAAGCAGAACTTCGGTCGTCCCTTTTGGCCCTCGAACGCCGCAGTCGATCTCGCGAACGGGGGACAGGTACCGATTTTGTGGCACTCGATGAGTATCGCGAAGGAGACGACGTTCGTCGCATCGATTGGACCGCTTCGGCGCGGGTTCGCCATCCGATCGTGCGTCGCTATCAGGTTGAGCGGCATCGCGAAGTGCTAATTCTCATCGACTCTGGCAGGCAGATGGGAGGGCTCACCAAACATGGCTCGAAGCTCGATTGCGCCGTCGATGCCGCTCTCAATCTGGCCCAGGTTGCCATTCGCAGCGGAGACCGTTGCGGGGTGGGAGTCTTCGATAGCTCGCTTTCCCATTTTATTGCACCCGCAACAGGTGCCGCAGGCTTACAAAGAATTGTTGATACCGTCTACGACGTCCAAACTCGCTGGCGCGAAAGCGACCTGTCTCAAGTCTTCGTCGAGTTGCAACGGCGTCAATCGAAACGCTGCTTCATCATTATCCTCTCCGATTTAGGAGATACTGAAACGTCTCGCATCCATCGGCTAGCGTTAGAACGCCTCAGCAAACGGCATCTCGTCCTCTTTGCCGCGATTAAAACCCCGCTCTTGGGAAGTATTTTGTTGCAGCCTGCCGCAACAATCAGCGAAGGGGCGTCTCAAGTGGTGGCGATGGGCCTGTTGCGAGACCGCTCAAGGGCACTCCACACGTTGCGGCATGGCGGAGTTCAAGTACTCGATACCGAACCGCAACACTTAACCGTGCCCCTGATCAATCGATTCGTCCAATTGAGGCAACGAAACCTATTGTAATCGGCATGCTTCAACAAAACGGCTTGAAGGCTTTGATTACGCCATGCTAACTCTGCGGCTCCACTCACGATTTACACGCTGTGCCTGATCCTTAAGGCCCCACGTTCAGCTTGAACCCCCTCGTCACTGTTAAGTCACCCGGTCTGGTGAAGATCGCTCATACCAAAAGCCCGCAGCGAAATACGCCACCCACAGTACAGCCGTCATCGCTGCAAACGCTAACCGGGTACTTGTGTTCCAATGACTCTGCCTGACAAAGCTTTCGATAATCGCTGCACCAATGAGCATCAATCCTGCTCCGAGTGCGATTCTCCAGGCATCATGTCCAACTTGTTGAAGGGCTTGTTTTCGCGAGACCGATCCTGGACAAATGACTGCCATGCCAAGTGCCAACCCCACCCCTCCGCATAACGCAATCGCTGTCAGTTCCGTAATTCCATGTGGCAGCAGCCACGCGTACAGCTCGGTATGAATATCGGCTTCATGGTGAATTGCAATAAACGCTCCCAATAGCATTCCGTTGTAGAGCATCAGGTAAATGGCAGGCACGCCCGCCAAAATCCCGGCCGCCATCGATAAAAGCCCCACCTTAAAGTTGTGCTGAAACAGGAATGACGCAAACAACGTCTTTGTTCCTGCATCTTGTTCCCGACCAGATCGCAGCGCACGCAACAGGGTTTCCGCAGATGCCCCTGGCTGACGCGAATCACCAGGCATTAACAGCGCTTGCGCACAAAGCGGATCGGAAAGCGATGCATAGTAACCCACCCCAATCCCAAACAACATCACCGCAGCAGCCACAAAATGCGATTTCCAGGTTCGGGCCACCGCTCGCGCGAACCCCTGTGCAACAAATAGCACTGCCCCTTCAAACAGTGTTTGCCGCGGCGGCTGATAGATCAGGCTATGTGCCCCGGCGGTTAACCCATTTAGATAAACAATCAGCGACTGGTCAGCCGTCCGCGTTGTCACCTGGGACAGTTGCACCGTCGCACGCCGGTACAGCACTTCCAATCGCTCAAGATCTGCTGGTGTCAGTCGCTTCAGCGACCGCCGACCTTTGGCAATCAGTGAACCAAGCTCATCCCAATCCGGCTTGTGGCGGGCCACAAATGTACTCATACTTTAGGTCTCTTTGTCGTCAAATGTCCCCGCCATCTCACTTTAACGCCGACGCACTGGCCGACTTTCTCGCTGCAGCATACTTCTTCAGGGAAATGAATCGCAATGACGGGCCTGATGCATTTCGATACTCCCGAAAATGTTCAAGTTGCCTATCAGCCTGCCGGGCTGGGAACTCGTTTTCTGGCTCACTTGATTGATCAAGTGATGGTGACCGTCATCATGGTGTTTACCGTGGTGCTGTTGTTAGTCGGGGCATTTTCTTTGGCCAGCTTTCGAGATTTGGTCAAGTCTTGGGAGTTCGATCCCGACACCGTCGATCCCCAGGTGCTGGGAAGTATTATTATCGCATTCATCGTGCTATTGATGGGCCTGCTGAACCTGGTCTACTACACCCTCTCCGAATTGCTCATGCGTGGCCAGACACTGGGAAAACGGTGTTGTTCATTGCGAGTCGTAAAAAGTAACGGGTTCGCCATTGATAAGGGCAGCCTCCTGGTCCGAAACTTGTTTCGCGTCCTCGATCAATGGCCACCCGTTTGGGCGGTCCCCATTTTCTCCCGGACCAGTCAGCGTCTAGGGGACATGGTGGCTGGAACACTGGTCGTTGTCGACGAAAAGCCAACTTTGGGGGCCGTTCGTTCAGAGCTCATGGGCCGAAAAGCTCTTGAGGCCGAGTTCCGATTCGATTCCAAAGCACTTGAGCGGTTAACCGACAGCGATGTGACTGCCATCGAACAACTGCTCGAACGCTGGAAAGATATCGCACCCGTCGAGCGAACCAAGTTTGCCGATCGGCTAGTCACCGCACTTGCCACCAAATGCGAAAGCGACCAGCCAGACCAAACCCTGCATCGCACATTTCTCGAAGACCTTCTCGCCGCCAAACTCCGACGCGAAACAAGGCGATTGAATTAACCGGCCCGATGAAACGGTGTCAGGAACCGAAAAAGTCGGACATCCACAGGATAGTTGCGGGTTTTCGCTGGGGCGGCACACTTCCAATCATTTCAACGATCGGAATCCGGTCGACATTGTCGCTTCACCCTACAGCCCCCACGTCGGCCACAAACGGCCACCAGACTTTTCCAGCCGCACCACGCGCGCCGCGTAAAGGCTCGACAATAATTCTGGCGTCAACATCTCGTGCGTCGGGCCTTGGCCCAGCACCCGTCCTTCCTTCAGCACCAGCGTCGATTCGAACCCCGGCACAATCTCTTCCACATGGTGCGTCACCAACATGAGCGCCGGCCCATTGGGCATCGCCGCAATGCTGGTCAGCCACGCCAGAAACCGCTCGCGAACGCCAGGGTCCATCCCCACGCAGGGTTCATCCAGAATGATAACCAGCGGGCTAGCCATTCGCGACCGGGCTACCAATACCTGCTGCCGCTCTCCTTGAGACAGCGTCCCAAACCGCTTTTCGGCCAGCCCGTCGCAACCAAGCTGCGATAGTATCAAATGGGCCTTCTCGAAGTCCTCAGCCGCCGGCTCGCGCCCGGTATAAGCATGCAGCCCCAATTGGGCAAACTTTCCGGAAACAACCGTTTCGACCACTGGCTCAAGTGCCGGAATCGCCGCTGCGATCTCTGGCGAAACTCGCCCAATTGATTGCCGCAGCTCCCGCAAATCGACCAGCTCTTCCCCCCGCCGCCGCACCACACCTGCCGTCGGCCAAATATCCCCGCACATCACCTTCAGTAGCGTCGTCTTCCCACTCCCATTCGGCCCCAAAACCGCCCAATGCTTCCCCGCAAACAATTCAAAACAAACATCCACCAGTATCGGCTGCCCACCTCGCTCAACGGCGACATTCTCCAATTGAAACAAGGGAACGCCAGGATGCTGGGTGCTCATCAAGCTGGTTTCGAAAAGAGGTGTGCTAAATCGTAGGGTTGTCGTGTTTCGTTGAATCAATGTCGGACGGGAGTCGAAGAGCGTTTCCAAAACTTATTGACTTTATCGGTCGGTCGTCTCGATCAACCGTATTACTTCAGATGACCACGGGCAGCATCGCGAATAAAGTTTTCCAGTGGCTCGGTATAGGTCTGCGCAAACTCGGTGGACAATACGCTTGCCATCGCATGCTCGGAGAGTAATGCGTTCCCGACCACGATGAACGACATGTGCACGAATACGAATACTGGAAACGTTGGAATCCAAAAACTAGTTAACAGAGCAAGAAGAATTGCGAAAAAGACAACAGTCCACAGCACTTTCGTGAGCGTCGTTTTCAGCTGTGGGTTCATCGGCAGTCGAAATCTGTTGTATCGAATACAAGTGGTGATGTCTCCGAAGTGAAGCATCGACCGCGCGATGATCGGGTTGATGCGCATCCCGAGTGTAGACCTGCGTCTGCGAACGTCGCCGAAACCCTTCCGCAAAAGTGAATCGATTGCCGCAACAACGTCTTTGGTTTCGAACGATGGAGGAAGGTCAAGTTTCGGGCAGGTTGAATTGACTACGTTGCAAAAGTCCGCGAAGGGTAGGTTTGCCTCGCGTGAGTTGGCTGCAACACCCCAGAAAAGTAGCATCGAATGCTGTGCTGTCCGCAATCGCCCTCCAGTTCCTTCGATTGCATCCTTGAGCGAAGCAGCTTTGCCCTCGATCCATGCCGACGCCCGAAACAAGCGTCCCCATATCGCGACATCTTCCTGTGTCGTTAAGACTAGCCCCAGATCAACCAGAGACTTTCCGGGGAAGGCGTGTTCTAAAACATATGGCATTGAACAGCTCACGCAATGATGGAGATGAAATCTGCACGCCGCTGAGATGATTCATTTATCCGAAAAGCATGTTAGATCGCTTGGCTCAAGACAATCCAGGAAAATGAATCACGGGAGTGGTCTTCCTTGCTCCCGGACCGCTCATCGAAGAGCAAAAATCACCACCAGCATCCCCAGAGAACCAAACACGATACAGCAAATGGAAAGGGTGTGTGCCCACATGAATCGACCAATGAACACGATATGCGCCGGATCAAGATGGCCTTCCCAGCCCTTCTGCTTCTTCCGTTCGTCCTTCGCATACATCCGGGCAAGAAAAAGAGTGCATAAAGCAGCCCAAAAAAGCAGTAGCGAAAGGCCGATCGACCAGCTAGGGGAATCTACGTTAGCGACGAGCAAATTCACGTGGTCTTTACCCAAACCGAGGCCCGTTTCTGAGTACTATCGAGTCCGCTCAAAAAACTGCAGATGACAGATTGCGATTGCCCGTACCCGCAATCCGAAATCTTTGCGAAAGACCAGTAGAGTTCGGCATGGGTGTATTTGGTTTCAGTCAACACCGATTGCGGGATACCGGTTTTCGTGTTCAATCGTTGTCTGCAGACTCATCGTCTTTAACCACTATGTTTTCCCAGTCTTGAGATGTATGGAAGTACCGGAGAACGTGCAGGAACTTACCTTCAATGAAAAAGATAATCACGTGGCCGTGCCCTTTGGGCCGCAGTTTAAGCGTGTGATAGCGAAGTGAAGAATTGGTCGGGACTTCCCGTCCTGGCGACTCGCGCTCCGCTAGTCTTCCAGTCTCATGTTTTAAAAAGTGAATGTATTTGTTGGCGTGCTATTCGCCTCGCGTACTCGCATTCCACTCCCAGATTTGCTCAAGATCACGGACGCTGCTGGCAGAAAAAACGACCGTTAACTCGGGTGGGACTCGCGCCATATCCGCGCCTTCTCAAGCAGATGTTTGTCCAGCTCTTCCTCCGAGTACGTTTTCCCTCCTGCCTTGATTTCTTCTAACATGCCTTCCAGGTGGCCAATAACCTTTGGTGTAAACCGCTCATCAAGGTCAAGCGTTTCCGTAGCTGCATCCTCCGCAACAACATCAATGATGTACTCGTCC
>JAIXVG010000495.1 GCA_027483145.1 Planctomyces sp. | reverse complement strand
GCGGTGGGTTACGCTCCTGACGTCGCTTCACCCACCCTACTGCACTTGTGGAAAGAGAGGACGATTCAACAAGTCATTGATTCCATTCACGCGAATCCCGTCCGCAGAGGACTTGTGGACCGACCGGCGGACTGGAAATGGTCAAGTGCGCAAGCGCACGCGGGGGGAAGTGATGTTCCACTCCCAATCGATCCAGTCGATTTGTCATGAACGACCTAACCCAACTCGCACGGCTCACTGAGCCGTGGCACCCAATCTCAACCGAGCCACCCCGCCATAATGATAATTGTGAATAACGCTACTCTCATTTTATTCGTTGCGTGCTTTAGCTTCTCCTCGGTGGGTTGCTGGTCTAGTGAGGGTCACTATCGACTGAAAAATGACTGTTGTTCCGAAGAACTAAAGTTAACTAATGAGATAATAGTCGAACCTGCCAATTTTGGCACTTTGCAAAAAATTGAAGAGTTTGGAAGTGCCGCGGGATCGATTGAAGAAGACTCTCCAATGTTTGCCAGAATTTCTTCTCTGATAATGCTTTGCGAGGGGCGGCGCTTCCGCGGCGTGAAGGTTAACAGGATTTGGAAGATTGCCGACGAATGCTTTCTCGCCGACGTTTGGGTCGGACTTGGTCCTAACTCTGCTGGTAACTATTTTCTTGTGTTTAAGCTGCATGAAGATCAGATCAGCAGAAAAGCTCTCTATTGGAGGGGCACGACTTAGAGCAGGAAAATGTACTTCGCTTTGGCGGGGTGGCATGCATGTCCTTGGACAAGCATGGTTTTCGGACATGGCGGGTGGCCCAGGATGGCGTCATCGCTTACCCGGGGCCGAAGTCCAAGAGGCTGAGTTGTAACAAGCCGCAAGATTCACTGACCTCTCTCGGCTGCGCCGCCCCGGTAGGCACGCCGACGAGCCAACCGGGGCCACCCTGCGGTGGAGTGAATGTCGCGGTGCCATCGGGTCGTGTTGCGCACCTCCAACTTGCCTCATGAAAGTCAAATGCCAATGTACGTAAGAATCAGTCTTCAGCATGCAATCGGCTTGTGCGCTGTTTGCCTTTTATTCGGATTCGCGGTCTTGGCGTTTGCCATTGTCATTACTACCGATGTTGACGACGCTTATGCGCAGCACGGCGCAGCGTCTATGATTATTGCGTATCTGAAAGAGCATGAAGATAAATGGCCGTCAGGGTGGTCGGCGTTGAAGCCGTATTTCATGCGAGGAAAGTCCCATGTCGGGGGTTGGTCGTTCCAGCAATTTCAAGATCGTATATGTATTGATTTCTCAGCAAACACAGACGATTTAAAGCAACGAATTGCTGAAAGTAACTCAGTTAATATCGAACTTGTTAAAAGTAGGCACTGGTGGCCAGTGATATTTGATAAGGGTCCGGATGAAGAGATTGTTCTCTACTTGCGATCAAGAATTGAAAGGCCAGCCGAAGAATGAATTCGCATTTAAACCAGTTCTGGTCAGTGAAGCCAAGTAGGGTCCGCTCGGCGGACCAAAACGTCGTTGAGCAGCTATAGAAGCAGGGAATGACCCATTCGGTCCGCACAGCAGACCCTACTTGGCTGACCTCCCTCGGCTGCGCCGCCCCGGTAGGCTCGCCGATGAGCCAACCGGGGCCACCCTGCGGTTTTCGACGGCTCAATCCCGTCCAGTATCCATTGGCGTGAACGATCTTGAGGAAAGAAACGGTCGCCGTTTGAAACACAAAAACGTCAAGGCATGGGCATGCCCGGAATCGTTCCAGCGACGACAACTCTTACGAGTGGTTACCATTTCGGATCAATTCATTGCCCGCGTAGCCATCGCGCATGAACTCATGCTTGCCCAAAGCGGCAAGCATGGCACCCTCTTTTTCAGAGGCTATTCATCTCGGGCCGAACATCCCACCCGGCCGTTGATATCCACCCGAAGAGACTATCGAATGAGGAGGCCGGCGAAGCCAGTAGCACACAAAGACAGTATCCCTACCGATGCGAGACATCGGTCTAGTGAGCGTGGGATTTCGTTGGTAAGCACCCGACGATTTGTATCGTCGGCTCGGTGGAGCTGGTCGTTAGGTTTTTCAGGCAGGCGGGAGCCTGCCCTACGAAGAGTGAGTCAATGATGGTGGAAGATCGAAGTTCAACCATCTATTAAGACCAGCGGCTGTCCCCGAAAAAAAAGAAAGCCCGGAAGTAGATGGTTCCAGGGGGGCTAGAAACTCACACTACTTCCAGGGCGATCGGAGACGCATTGTACGATTATCTTGCGGGCATTGCTCCAATGATCAAGGGCGACTGAGTAGCACCAAGACCGATGCAGTTCGATAAGACAGCAAACCAGTACGTCCATGCCTGGTTTGCTGTTAATTGTCTTTTGTTGGGCCAAATCCTTCGGCCCGATGAGCAGTCAATTGACAATTGAAACCCTCAACTCACCCTCATCGGCCGGGAACATAGACCGTTCCCCAAATCGGGTCAACGGGAGTTTGGGCCTGCCGAATGGACATGAATTCGCGTTAGCGTGCGAACCCTAAGTCGTTGTGGCAGCAAGTCAAACGAAGTGCAGCAGCCTTGGCTGCTTGAGGCTGGTGCGAGAGGAACTTCGCAATCCGAAGAACAGATTTTTCTGCGGAATGGAGTATACACTCCCAATCTCCGGCAAGAGTTGCCGGAGATTCTGCCTGCGATGATTTCTAATGCCAGCAAGCACCAGTGCCGCGACACGCCTTTGTTTTGGGTTCGTACTTGCTGCAACGTCCTCCGTTGTCGGACTTTGCAACTTGTCCTACATCTGTTCTTGAGTTTGACGATGCACTACTAGAGCATTGATGCAGCAAGGGAACGATCAGTCCCAGCTATCAATCAGTTCCTGAACTGTTTGCGCCCGAGGGGCAGGTTCCATGACTGCCACCGAGGCCGTTTGCCAGGTGGCTTCTGCCATCTCAGCTCGATTTTGTTCTCCAGCAGTCGGCTCGGTTGCTAAAGGCGCTGCAGGGCGAGCGACTGGAGGAGGGGTTACTGCGGTTTGCGGGGTTGGTCGAGCAGCCGGGGCAGGGGTTGGGCTGCCTGGTCCTTTCCGCTTACGTGACAGCGTTAACAGCTTTTGCTTGAGCTCGTCCTTTGACATAGTCGACTTCACGACGTAGTCGTCTGCGCCAGCAGCAAGTGCGGCCATGACTGTTTGGCGGCTGGCATCGCCGGTGATCATCATCACTGGAATCTGGGCCAGCTTGGGATGACGCCTGAATTCGCCCAGAGTTTCAATGCCATTCCACTCGGGCATCTGCACATCGACCATCATTAAGTCGGGCGGATGAGCGGAAGCCTTCTCGAAGGCATCTTTTCCATTGACCGCCAGGCTGACCAGATAGTCGCTACGAAGCAGCGTCGACAAGAGATTACGAAACTGAGGATCGTCATCAACGATCAACAGTCGTAACCGACGTCCTGCTGTTTCTAGTGGATTCATACTCATGGCGACAATCTTTTCTGGTCAAAGATGGGCGATTGATTCTTGTAAGCTGGCTGCCGACCAATGGGAGGCCAACTTGTTGATAGTTATTGAATTCTTTGCGATGGGACTGATTGCAAGAACGTTTATTGACTTGTACCTGTTAATCGGTTGCTGCTTGTTTCTGGTCGATCGAATAGCGAATTCAAAGTGACGAGCGCCTGACGAAGTTC
>JAIXVG010000520.1 GCA_027483145.1 Planctomyces sp. | reverse complement strand
GGCTGGAGCGCAAGCGACTGGAGCAGGAGCTGCACAAGTTGGGGCACAAGCAGCAGGAGCTGCACATGATGGGGCTGGAGCTGCGCAAGTTGGGGTTGGAGCGCAACCACAGGCCTTGTGGCTGTGGAAGAAACCGGCCTGAGCGCTGTTGATGCTGGCGAACAGGACGATTGCGGCGGACAAGAGAGCGTACTTCATTTCTAAGAGCCTTTCCTACGGTGCGGAACATGGGAACGTGAGGGTTAACGGCGTTTGACTTACGGCCCTGTGCCGAAGCCAGTCTGCTAACCCCGCTTGGATACGGACGGTCGCATCACGCCATTAGTTTTCGGACTTGGCAAACTGTTTCAGATAGAGAAACGGGGAAAACTGAATGTTGTGCGGTAAATGAATGCGTCTGCGATATTTGTAATGCCTGGCAGAGGATTTTGAAAGAATTTCGCTGGCGATTTGGGGAAAGGCTTAATTTTTCTCAACTTAAGGGGGTTGACAGCCGAGCGACCGGCAGGTTTTGCCGGGAACGGGGCGTTTTGAAGGTGAAACTGGCCGCTGGTACAGGTTCTGCGGTGGGGGATGACGAGTGTGCGGGGTGCTGCCAGGAGATGCAGACGGGACTGTCGGGCTGGGTGCAGATCAATTTTCGAAGAGAGATTAGGCACGCCAAGAGCTGCAAGTCCTTCCTTCGCAACAAGTTGCCGTTGCCCGTAGACAGTTTTAGCTTCTGGGAAACCAATCGCTTCGGAGCGCGAAGTGGGGTCCCGGAGACAAGGATAGACCGTTATGTCGATTGCCCCTGCCAGTTCGGTCGAAATACGAAGTACCGAGTTGCACGCTTCTCGGTCTATTTCTTCCGGGCGGAAACGACCTCGTTCTCCTGGATCTCAAGAACTTTCTCGCAATGCGGCGACTGGTAGCCCAACTATGAGCAGCGAATTCTCGAATGGAGGTGAGTTTGAAGATGTCACATCGTTCGATGGGCAGATTGAAGCGCTCCATCATGTGCTGGAAGTAGCGCTCGATTTAGCGGCACAAAATGACCTGGATCAAATTCTGCGGATAGTCACTCAAGGGGCATGCAACGCAGTGGGCTGCGAGCGAGCGAGCTTGTTTTTGTGTGATGACCGGCGGCAAGAGTTGTATACCCGCGTAACAACCGAGCTAGAAATTGCAGAGATTCGCGTTCCTAGAACGGCGGGGGTGATTGGCTGGGTGGCAACCACGCTGGCGACGGCCAATCTGCCGGATCCTGCGAGTGATGCACGGTGGTCATCGAAGTTTGATTTGGAGACGGGCTTTCATACTCGCAATATTCTGGCAATTCCGGTGGTGTCTGCGTTGGGCGGGCACTTATTGGGAGTATTGCAGTTGTTGAATTTCGCGGGTCGACAGGCGTCGGCCTTTGATGAACGGGTCGTGCGGGTCTTTGCGGCTCATGCGGCCACCGCACTCGAACGAACCCGGTTGCAAGAAGATGCGGAGCGAGCTCAGCATTTGCGGCAGTCGATCGAGGTGGCGCGTCAGATTCAACTTGGTTTCTTGCCCAGGTCGCTTCCAAATGTTCCGCACTATGAGTTTGCGACGTGGTGGCAGCCGGCTGAGTATGTAAGTGGGGATTATTACGACTGGTTCACGCTGCGTAATGGAGAGTTGGGGGTGAGCGTGGGGGATGTCTGCGGGCACGGGCTGGGAGCCAGTTTGCTGATGGCATCTGTGCGGGCGATGATCCATGTTCTGGCGAAGACGGAAAATCAGCCGGTGTCGATGCTGGAACTGTTGCGAGAAGCGATTTGCCCCGACCTGCATGCGGGACGCTTTCTGACATTTCTGCTGATATCGCTGAACATCAAGACACATACGTTTCGGTATTCGAACGCCGGACATCAGCCAGCGTTGCAGTATCATGCTGCCACGAAGAGTTTCTCGAAGTTGCAGACAACTTGTTTGCCGATTGGATTTCCAAGTGAGTCGTGTGAGCGGGAATGCCATACGGCCACGCTCGAGCCGGGAGATCTGTTAGTGTTGGGGACAGATGGAGTGATCGAGGTTCGAAATGCTCGCGATGAAATGTTTGGTATTGAGCGTTTGAAACGCTTGATAGCGACGCATGCCGCAGAGCCACCAGCCACGATTGTGCGAAACGTTGAGGGGGCACTCCGCGAGTTCTGGACGGGATTGTTTCCGCCGGATGATTGCACGCTGATGCTGATTAAGCGGAGTTAGTGCATCGAGGTGGGATGCTGGGGAGTGTTGCCTTTATGCAACAAGGCTGCAGCCTCCGTATGGGTTGTCTTTGCCGCTGATTGGAAAACGCAACCTGCTAGAGCAGGCTGCCTTGTTGACGAACGCTCTGGTCACTTGAAGAATCCGAAAGATGTTTGTTGTGGCAGAATCGGAAGCGAGGCTTAAGCTGATGTTAGGCCGCGCCGCTTCATGCTCTCCCGCAGATGTAGCAGCGTGACAAGGCCTCCATTATCGCTTATCTGAGAAACTTTCTTTGCGGCGAGATCGCCCAGCTAAAGAATGGTTCTTGGATAGATTCTTAGCCTGAATTTCACAGCCATGACTGCGAGTCTCCGCGAACCACTGTTGCCAGAGCTTGCCCGTGCAGAGAGTGCACCGGTCGACAGGCCGCGCGAACCTCGTATTTCTGGACTGGATGGCTTGCGCGGCATTGCCATTTTGAGTGTGATCGCGTCGAAAGCGGTTCAATCGAATGGCTTTCCGGCCCGATCGGCATCTCCTGCCTGGAACGAACTAGCCTCGATTGGGGTGGAGCTGTTTTTTTTGATCAGTGGCTACTTGATCACGACGCTGCTCATTCGTGAGAAAGAGACTTCGGGAGTGGTTAACGTCTGGGGCTTCTATGGACGGCGTGCCCTCCGGATTCTTCCCGCCTGGTTGACGTTTCTGGCAACGCTAGCAGTGTTGCAAGTGGGAGGGGTCATTCTCTTTCGCCCGATCGATTGGCTGACTGCTGCAACCTGGACCATTAACCTGCTCCCTGAGGCTTCATGGGATATGGGGCATGGTTGGTCCCTTTCGATAGAAGAGCACTTTTATCTGCTGTGGCCGATATTGTTTGCATGGCTTTCGCCGAAAGCTGCATTGCGAGCGATTGGCGGATTGATCGGGCTGGCCTTTGTGGCTCGCTGGGTTGTGCTGTTTTGTGTGCCACAGCTAAGCGCCTGGTTAGAGACCTTCACGCTGACGCGGCTCGACTCGATTGCTATAGGTTGTGCGATGGCCTATCTGGCTCAGGATCATCGATTATCGCTGCGGCTGGATGGCTACTGTGCTGCCAACTGGTTCTGGCCCATGTGGCTGGTAACGTTCGGTTTGTCATGGCAGCTATCAGCCTCTTCAGCCAAGCTGGGACTTGGCCTGGGCTATCCATTGACCGCCCTTTTGCTGGGAAGCTTAGTTTGGAGTGCTGTGCGTGTTGCGCCTTGGTGGTTGAGCATGCTGTTGCGACAACGCTGGTTGGTCGGGATTGGTTGGCTGTCTTATAGTCTGTACGTTTGGCATCGACTGTTTTTGAGACCGGACGAAGCAGCCTGGAGCTTCATGCTGTTTCCGACGAACTTGTTGATGCTTGGTATTGCTGCTTTGGCGAGCTATTACCTGGTTGAGCGCCGTTGTTTGCAATGGAAAGATCAGCTGGGCTTGCGTGTCTTGGGGCGATAGGTCTGGCAGGCCAAGTTAAGGGGAAGTCTTGTATGGTGCGGCTCGCCGCACCATAGACGCCCGATGCAACCAACACGCCGGAACGGTGCGTCAAGCCGCACCCTCAGAGAGTGGCGCGGTTGACTCGGCGGGAATTGGAAGATTGGTTCTTGGAATACACAACATTTGTCATGCAGGATTGGTTACAATCTATACATGACAAACAAGAACAAGATTCAGCGATGGGTGATTGGAAGCGACGATATTCGCGAGCAGTATCGGCCGGAGGAGATTCGACGGCGGATCGCGGTCGATGCGGCGTTATTGGTGTTTCGACGAAAAGAGCAGTCGCTGGCCAGTGCGCGGAAGCGAGCAGCCAGGTCGTTTAAGCAAAGCAAGCTGACTAAAGAGTTTTTGCCCAGTACGGCTGAGATTCAGATCGAACTGGAAGCGCTGGCTGGGGTCTTTGCTGCAGAGCGCGATCCGGCGCGGCTACGCCAAGTCTTGCATGAATTAGAGCAGCTTGAGCGGTTGCTGTCTGGGCTGCCATACTGCTTTGCATGCCAGGAATCACTCGGGAAGGCGGCTGCAGGAACGCGACTGGAAATCGAGGTTCTCAAAGCGAACTGGCTCGAGTTTGCAAATGGTGCACGAGCGAAGGGAGCGATGATTTCGTTTGAAGGAACATCAGCCGTTGTTCATGGCGGGCAAACGAAGTTCATGATCGAGTCGCCACAAGTGGCATTTGGCAAAGTGGTCGAGACCTACGGAGCGGAAGCGATTCCCGTTGAAGTGGCGATTGCTCGGTTGGCAGTGATTGTGGCGAATGAGGGACCGGTCGATTGGGACTCGGACGAGTTTGCGACAGCAGACTATGAGCCGGGCGAACATCCCGAACGGTGGTGCCTGTTTGAGGTCCTGCTGACCCCCTTGGAACTGGTGCGGCTGCCGAAAGAGACTCACCCCGAGGGAGACGCTCTGTATCATTCGCTGCAGGTGCTGGAGCTGGGCAAGAATAAACTGCCATACGATGAAGAGTTCCTATTGGCCTGCTTGCTGCATGATGTGGGGCTGGCGATTAATCCACGGCAGCCGGTGCTGTCGGGAATTGATGCATTGGGTGATTTGATTACGGCCCGTACCAGAACGCTATTACAGTTATTGGAACCAGCGCATGAGTATTTGCGAACAGGACAAGCAACCGCGGCGTTAAGGCGAAATCCAGACTTTGAAGAGGCGGTCTTGCTAGCCAGATGTGATCGCGACGGACGAGTTTGTGGGGCCGAAGTGCCTTCGCTGGAGGAGGCGCTGTCCGAGCTGGCAGCTATGGAAGGGGAGTGGGACGAGCCGGAGTGACTTTGAAGGTTGTACCATTTCAGGAGTGAATCGTATTGATGATTCCGAGCTGCCAGCAATCAGAAAAGACTGGCGATAAACTTGTGTAGTGTCGCAATTGAGGGATCTTGCCTTAGAGCGA
The DNA here is from genome assembly GCA_027483145.1 of Planctomyces sp. GTDB lineage: Bacteria > Planctomycetota > Planctomycetia > Planctomycetales > Planctomycetaceae > JAIXVG01. The sequence continues at coordinate 10,636 of JAIXVG010000520.1, read as the reverse complement.
ATCATTTGTGCTGCTGGATGTGCCTGTGCGATCTGTTCTATCCGATCAAGAGACTGGCGAAGCCAGTGGCACACAGAAGTCAGCCTCCAACTGTGTGAGGTACCGCAGTTGTGAGGCCGCTATCTGGCGGGCTTCTTTTTCTTCGCCTTTCCTGGCGAATCGATGCGCAGTTTGCGTCGGTAGGTTTTCTGCATTTGGGCGACGTGACTGGCGATCAGTTGCCGCAATGAAGCAGGGGCGAGGACTTCTGCTTCCTGCCCATAGCCCATGATCCACCAGGAGATCTCGTTGATTCCTTCAACTTCGGCGTGGTATTCGAGTTCGCCGCTGGGAAGAAACGTGGTGCGTTGTGTGGCATGCCAGTGAACTTCGGCCACGTTCTTTGCCACCTTGGCTGAGAATCGAACATGGATTTTAGCGGGGTTCTTCCGATCTCGGATGAGGTGCCAGGCCTTGCCCAGATACTTTTCGAGGCTGAAGCGGACTGGAATGCGGTACTCGCCGCTGGTTAGCTCGGCCTTTTGAAAGCGGGCGATATTGAACGTGCGGACTTCGCGATGAACCGACGATCGGCCGATGACGTACCAACTGCGACGGCTGAACGAGAGGCGGTAAGGACTGAGTAGCGTTTTGATGATCTCTCGTTCGGCCGGGCTGGAATACTCGATGCGAACTGGCTTTCGCTCGACGATCGCCCGCATGACGAGTTCGAAGGTATCCCGCTGACCGTGCAGTGGGTTTCGAGGATCGAGCTGAATCGAGAGGGCTTCGACCGATTTTTGTGCCAATAGGCGCAGGTGTTCGGGGAGTGAAAGCCGCAGTTTGTCGGCTGCGGCCTTGGCTGATCCTTCAAACGGAATGCCGAGTCCCAAGTGGCCGACTTGCTCGCACATAAGCAAGAGGGACATTGTTTCGGTTGGGGAGAGTTCCTGAGTTGGAATGAGGAATGGGCGTGGCAGGTAATAGGCGTTCCGCTCGTGGTTGTAGACGGCGGGAAAACCTGCTTCGAGCAGGGCCTGCATGTCGCGAAAGACGGTGCGGCGCGAGACTTCACACTCGGCTGCCAACTGGTCAGAGTTGTAGGGTCGCCCGGACTGGAGCAACTCGATAAGGCGAAGCAGTCGTCGTAAGCGAGCCGTAGAACTCATGACAGCAGGCCAGTTACCGTCTGACTGACTTGAGGCTGGGGAATGGTAGCGATCCCCCAGCTACTCAATGTCCTCGAGGCAGCAGCCTTGCAACTCAAAGGACCCTGTACCAGCTTAGCTTTATTTGCTGGCGGGGCGGTAGAGTTGATCAAAAATCGCATCGGTTGCGAAGAATTTTTCCTGGGCCGCGTTCCAATCCGGCGCGATGAGTGACAGGGGGAGTAACTCGATGGTGGGAAAGTCTTTAGCTGTTTCTGCGCTGATTTTTGGATCGATGGGTCGGAAGTGATTCTTGGCGATAATCTGCTGACCTTCGGTTGTGTACAGAAAGTTCAGATAATCTTCTGCGACCTGCCTCGTGCCGCGTGAATCAACGACTTTATCGACAATGGCGATATGTGGTTCGTGCAGAATGCTGCGGGGTGGATAGACGATCTCCAGATTGCCCCCCGACTCAGCCAGTTCGAGATAGGCTTCGCTTTCCATTGTTAAGTGGACATCACCAATCCCTTTTTGGGAGAAGGTGGTTGTTGAACCACGGGCACCGTTATCAAGAGTTGGAACCTGCTTGTACATTGTAGTCACGAACTTGAGGGCATCTTCTTCAGTGCCGCCGGTAGCCAGAACCGAGCCCCACGCAGCCAGAAAGCTGAGACGGCCGTTTCCCGAAGTCTTGGGATTCGGGGTGATGATTTCGACGCCGGGCTTGATGATGTCGGGCCAGTCTTTGATTCCCTTGGGGTTCCCTTTGCGGGTGACGAAGACGACGGTGGATACATAGGGGAGGGAGCGGTTGGGGAACTTGTTTTCCCAACCTTCTGCAATGAGTCCCTCTTTGCGAATGGCTTCGGTGTCGATCCACAACGAGAGGGTTGCGACGTCTGCTTTAACGCCGTCCAAAATCGCCCGGGCCTGGCTGCCCGAGCCACCATGCGACTGCTTCAGTTCGACGGTGATTCCTTTTTCTGCCAAGTATTTCTTGGCGAAGGCCTGATTGACTTGTTCCCAGAGTTCGCGGGTGGGGTCGTAGGAAACGTTCAAGAGAGTGACTGATTTGCTGGCGGGATCGACTTTTTTGCCGCCGCCGCAGCCAAACAGGATCGCCGCTGCTAGACCGAACAACCCGATTGCAAATGGAAACGATTTCACGCTGTTCACCTTCAAGCGAAAAGAAAACACCCACTAGATTGGTGATATTATAGTCGGCAGTGTTCGAGTGCAACTCTCGCAAATCGCTGTCTGAGTCTGAAATGCCTATTGGGTGGTGAGGGGGGGAACAGTAGCGCCTGTGGCTATCGGTTCCAGGGAGCGGTAAGATTCGGGTATTCAGAAGCGGGCAAAAGTAAGGTCAGCGACGTTCGCATCGTGACAGAACTGGTTCGGGCGGAGAACCGATGCGTGCCGGAACGGCCGACGGAAGGAATTTGAAATGCGTTATCAGGAAGGCAGTGGATCGCGAGTTTCGGGTCGGTTGATGGTCGCGGCAGCGATCGTATTGTTCGCTTTGTTTCAGTACTTCATGAGTGGGCAGGTTAACCCTGTCACCGGAGAAAAGCAGTACCTGGGGATGTCGACCGAGCAGGAAATTGCTCTGGGTTTGCAAAGTGCCCCGGTAATGGCTCGGCAAATGGGGGGTGAAGTAAGCGATAACGACCCCGAGACGCGGCTGGTGAAACTGGTGGGGCAACGTCTGGCAGAGAATAGCGATGCCCGCAAGAGTCCATACCAGTACGAGTTTCACCTGCTGAAAGACCCTAAGACCATCAATGCATTTGCACTGCCAGGGGGGCAGATCTTCATTACTCGGGGTTTGCTGAGCAAACTGGAAACCGAGGCAGAGCTGGCGGGTGTGCTGGGTCACGAGATTGGCCACGTGGTCCATCGACATGGAGCAGAGCACATGGCCACCGGAAAACTGGGGCAGATGCTGGCAACGGCGGCGGGCGTAGCAACCAGTAGCGATGGGGGTTCGCAGAACTCGCAAATGGTGGCTCAGATGGTCAACCAGATGGTGCAAATGCGTTACGGCCGTAAGGACGAACTGGAATCGGATGAGTATGGGGTGAGGTATATGGTGCAGTCGGGTTATGACCCGCGCGGCATGTTACGTGTGATGCAGGTTCTGGCAGAAGCCAGTCAGGGAAGCCGTCAGCCGGAGATACTGGCTTCGCATCCCCATCCCGAAGCAAGATTTGAGGTGCTGAAAGACCTGTTGCAGAAAGAGTTTCCTGATGGGATTCCGAGTGAACTGACGCAGGGACGTCGGTTGCAGTAGCAATGCAAAAACAGACGGGGAGGCGATGCACTGCCTCCCCGTCTGTTTGTTTTTGTTGAGATTTTGACCTGAGCCGAGCCTATTGAAGCCCCGGCATTTCAGTTAGAAGCCAGCGCGGCGGATGTGACCGCTTTCGGCTGAGTCGTTCAGGAGCCGCGGGGTTGGTGGGGTTTCAGGTGGCGCTGGAGCTGTCGATGGCAGAGGTGCGGTTGCCGGGGAAGGGCTGATCGCTGGGCTGCCTACCGGTGCTGCTGATGGTGCAGTTTCGTAAGAGGTAGCCCCTTGCTGGCAGTACGGGCAATCGCCAGTCGCGTGGTGACCATGATGGCCGTGATGATGATGGCCAAACAAACCGCCATGGTAGGCGTTGTAGCCATAGCTGCCGCCGCCGTGTAGTTGCGAGGCTTGCACGTAGGGGGCCTTGATGTGCCATGCCTGGGGATCGGGCCGCTGGGGGAGCTTGCTTGGGTTTGGCATCCAGAAGGGAACGTGCTGGTACGTATACCCAAGCTGAGTCGTATCGGTCGGTTGATAGACAACAGGGAAGCTGCCACCAAACGGGCTGTGGCCGCTGGTGCCGTAAGGGGTGTTCGGGTAGTACTGGGTGTACTGAACACCGCGGCGCAGGACGGGGTACTTGGCTGGAACTGAGTAACCTGCATCGGGCGAATTCTTGCAATACTTCTCGCCAAACAGGCAGCCTTGGCAGCGACCACCCTGGCAGTGGCCGGTGGGGCAATTGTCGCTGGGGCAGTTGCCTGTTGCAGTGTAACCGTGGTGATGGCGACCGAAGCCAACAGGCTGAGCGTTGATCTCTTTCCCGTTTGCCCCTGGTGCCTGATTCGAGATGCGAATCACACCAGCGGTACTAGATCCCGTCCCGGCGTCAATGCCGTCGTACGCGAGCGAAGTCGCGAACGATCCGGTCAAGGTGATGGCCGAGAGGGCAGCAGTGCGTGCCAACTGGCTAAAGGAAAAAGCCTTCATCGTGACATCCTTCGCGTGATCAAATTGATCAATGAGAGACGGTTTTTCAAGCAGCGGGATTCGTTCAAGTTCGTCTGTAGCTACTTCATCCTGCCCGCTGGGATGAGAAATAGAGTCGCATGCAGCATTGAAGCGGCGAACGTTGACTAGTAGGCCACTCGTGAAACAGGGGTCAAGCGGCTCGAAGGGAGGCCCCAGCCGTAGTTGTAGGTATGGCCGACAACAGGAGCGAGTGGGACGGCCATTGGAACTCCGTAACCCTGAGCGCCGTAGATTTGGCCATCGCGTTGGTCGAAGTAGTTGGGGTCTTGGGGGTAGACGCGAGCATACTTGCCCATGATTGGAGTTCCCGCACCACCGTTGCCGGTGGGGATGAAGTAGCCAAACTTGCAGGCGAGATATTGCTTGAGGCCGAAGTGATGGCCGGGGTAGGGGCTGCCGTCCGGGCAGTGTCCATCCACCATGTAACCGGTGAAGTTATTGGAACGGTGAGCATGCAACAGACTGGCCTGCTGAGTGCGATAGCGAAGTGAACCAGGCGCGTACTGTGCAGTGCGCCAGTCGCCGCCGGCTTGCCCATAAGTGGATTCGTAGAAGTCGGAAATGTTGTCAGAAACATCTGACATCGTAGGTACGAGGCCAGTAGAACCGTCGTTGCAGTTCTGGCCGCGAATGACGACAGAGCTGCTGATCGCTTCAGTGGCGGCAGGCTTGGCTTTACGAATGCGCACTACGCCCGAGGTGTCGGGTTCTGCCGCCGATAGCGAGCTGGCAGAGGCTCCGGCGATGATTGCCAAGAGCATTCCCTTAAGAAAACGATTGCTAGCGAAACGCATTTCGGGAAACCTCCACCGTCACATGAAGTTGGATGTGATGGACTGTATAGGCCTGAGTTTGGGTTAGCGTTGATGTCAACTGCATTGATGCAGATTGGTTGCTGACGGATAGCCGGCAGCAGGCGATGTCACTTGCTGGACCAGCCGGGCTGATTGAACTACTTCCACATGCCGCCCATGGTGCTGGTCATTGGTGGGTGAAAGCCGGGCCAGAGCGGATAGTGCGACCGATACTTCACCTGGACCATTGTTCCTTGCAGCTGCCACTTTTCGTGTGAGCGGACGCCAAAGGGAGTCACTACCCAGTGGCCGACCACGCGATGGTAGAAAGGCCCGTGAAGACTGCGGTAGGTGTGTGGATACAGCATTTCGTGTGGAGCGAAAGCTGGATTAGTGATCATGGTGCTGCCAGTCCAGGCAGGAATATCGGGCCTGGGGCTTGGGTAAAGAGGAGCACCCAGATGGACATAGCCCCCTTGGCCAGCCGAAACGCCACCGGGAGCCAATGCGGGATTCGAGACAGGTCTCAGGGCTGGAGCAGGGCCAGTCATAATGGCCTGTCGCATTTGTGGCTTGAGACTACCTGCGGCTGGAAGGACTGGAGTGAGCAGTCGCTCTTCTGACTCGGCCGAGAAAATCGGAGAGGGGGGGAGAGCAAGTGGAGCTTCTGATTCGTCGTAGAATTGTGTGGAGACTTCGGGCCCACCAGCTACGATCAGTCCGCCACTGATTTCGTTATCGAGCTGAAACGTTGGCTCTTCTGCGACGGCGCTTTGCAGCACGATGGCAGGCAGCAGCAGCGTCAGTGATGCCAGCGTGCCAAGATTAGTTAGTCGTTTCATCGGGCCCTCCCTGGTGCCACGTTGCCTCGACTTCCCTATGACGCAGAGCGTGTTCAGGAAGTCTGGCGATGTTGAAACATTGGCCGATTGCATGACCCAATACACCCGCTTTGACAGGTGGACTGATGCCAATACCGAATGACGCGTTGAGTGGTGGTCGAAGTCCCGGACAGGGATAGATCGACCGCACACTAACGCGGCTTCGGAAGGGCTTCTGGCCGGGCACTCCTTGCTCCGGCGACGGGTCTCACCTCAGTTTTCGGCCAACCGGTAACGACGGAATGAGCGATTCAGACCATCCCTCCGCTACCTACCGAAACTTGCCATTTTAACGGCACAACCTGCAGTACTACGCTCTGCCAGATCGCCACGACCGGTCCATTTTGACACTGCTAGGTAGTCAGGGGTTAGGGGCGATTGGCCGGATTAAGGAAAGGGGGTCTCGGGGTCGGTGCGCTTCAAGTCTGCAGGTTCACTGGCTACCATGCGGTCCCGCAAAGTCTGCGTAAGTGTAAAACCCATATGGAAATAGAGGCGAATCTTCGCCAGCCAGTAGCCGGAGCAGCCGAGTGCCCCCTCGCAAACCGAGTTCAACAAATTCGCCCAAAGACGATTCGCAGAACGATCGAATTCAGCATGTCGCGATTACCTCCGAGACTCGTCGGCGGTACCTCAACTACGCCATGTCGGTTATTACGTCGCGGGCACTTCCCGATGTTCGCGATGGGCTGAAACCGGTTCAGCGGCGGATTTTGTACGTGATGTATGAGGAGCTGCGGCTGTTCGCCGACGCGAAACACCGAAAGTGCGCGAAAATCTGCGGGGATACGACCGGGAATTATCACCCCCACGGCGGGGCGGCCGTGTACGAGGCTTTGGCCCGCATGGCGCAGGATTTCACCCTGCGGTATCCGCTGATCGACGGTCAGGGGAACTTTGGCTCGATCATGGGGCTTCCTCCTGCAGCCGATCGATACACCGAAGCCCGACTTCGCGCACTTTCTGAAGAGCTAATGTCGGAGCTGCGATTTCAAACTGTCGACAAGCGTCCGAACTACGAAGGGACCCGCGAAGAACCAGTTGTGTTGCCAGCCCGGTTTCCGCAGTTGCTGGTGAATGGGACGACCGGGATTGCCGTCGGGATGGCAACCAATATGCCCCCCCACAACCTGGGGGAAGTGATCGCAGCGTGTACGCACCTGATCGAGAATCCGAACGCCGAGACAAAGGACCTGGTGAAGTTCATCAAGGGTCCCGACTTTCCGATGGGTGGCCGACTGATTACCGACCGCAAAGAGCTACGGACCATCTATGAAGAAGGCCGTGGAGCAATGAAGGTGAGAGGGGAGTGGAAGCTTGATAAAGAATCGAAGAAGAGTGTCGAGACGCGGCTGATCGTCACTTCGATACCACACAACGTTGAAACTGGTCCGCTGATGGCTGAGATCGGAGCGGTGATCAACAGTCGTAAGTTGCCTCAGCTTGTGAACTGTGCTGACGAGACCGACGAAAAGTATGGATTGCGAATCGTCCTCGAGATCAAGGCTCCCGAGGATGCTGATGCGGTCATGGCCTATTTGTATAAGCACACCGCGCTGGAACAAAACTTTTCGTACAATAGTACGTGCTTGATTCCTGACACGCACGGGGCGCTGACGCCAGCGCGAGTCTCGCTGCGAGATTTGCTGGCTCACTTCTTGACGTTTCGCCTGGCTACGGTCAAGCGGCGGTTGTCGTTTCAGTTAAAGCAGCTCGAAAGTCGGATTCACATTCTGCGTGGCTTTTCGGTCATTTTTCACGACCTCGATAAAGCACTCAAGATCATTCGGAACAGTTCTGGCAAGCGAGATGCGGCCGATAGGCTGATGAAGGCTTTTCCGATTGATGAAGACCAGACGATGGCCATTTTGGAATTGCAGCTTTATCGAATCTCGACGTTGGAGATTACGTCGATCGAAGAAGAACTTCAGCAAAAAGAGAGTGAGGCTGAGAAGCTGCGAAAGTTATTGGGAAGCGAAAAGAAGCTGTGGAACCTGGTGAAGTCGGAGCTGGAAGAGGTTGGTGCCAAGTTTGGTGATAAACGCAAAACCAGCTTGGGTTCGACAGATGAGGTGGTCGAGTTCGATGCTTCGGCTTACATCGTCAAAGAGAATACGAACGTCGTTGTCAGCAAAGATGGCTGGCTGAAACGTGTGGGGCGGCTGCAAAGTGTCGAAACGACCCGCGTGCGAGAAGGGGATCGGGTGTTGGCGGTGCTGCCAGGGAGTACGCTCGATGTCGCGATTTTCTTTGCCAGCGATGGGGTCTGTTACTCGCTGCCGATTGAGCAAGTTCCGGTCTCATCGGGATATGGCGAGCCACTGTCGAAGCACTTTCGGATGGCGGACGGGGTTTCGATTATCGCGGCTGAGACATCCGATCCGCGATTTGTCCCCGCTAGTGAAGATGGCGATGAAGGTGAGTATGGCCCGCCGTACGTGATGGTGGCGACATCCTTGGGCAATGTGATGCAGATTCCTCTTTCGCCGTTTCGAAGTGCTTCGAACAAGGCGGGGCGGAAGTACTGTCGTTTGGCGACGGGTGACCGGGTCGTCAGCGTCCAACTGGTCAGAGAGCAGGCTTCGGTCTATTTGATTTCGCGGCAGGCCAAGCTGATTCACTTTGCAATGGAAGACGTAGCCATTTTGTCGGGAGCAGGCAAAGGGGTTCGGGGGCTGAAACTTGATGCGGGTGACGAGGTGGTGGGGATGACACTTGTTTCGCGAGCGAGCGATGTGCTGCGAGTGAAATTGACCAACGACAAAGAACTGGTCTGTGGTCAGCAGAAGTATGCGATCACCTCGCGCGGGGGCAAAGGGGTCAAGATCAGCCAGCGAAATCAAGTGGCTGAAGTGGTGGGGCCAGAGATTGAACTAATTGATTGGTCGCAGATGGACGTGACGTAGCGGAGTTTCTGACGGTAGGCAGCCAGTGTCAGTTCACCCGAAAAGCGTGAACCAAGTAGCGAATCGATTTGCAAGGCCAACAAGAACACTATGTCAAACGCCTCTTATACAGCAGCAGATATTGAAGTTATTGAAGGCCTGGAAGCGGTGCGCCGTCGACCTTCGATGTATATTGGTGGGGTTGATACCCGTGGATTGCATCACCTGTTGTGGGAAATTGTCGACAACAGTGTTGATGAGTGTCTGGCGGGTGCGGCTAACGAAATCAAGGTGACGCTGCACAAAGATGGCGAGTCGTGCACGGTTGAGGACAACGGCCGGGGGATTCCGGTTGATCCTCATCCGAAAACGAAAAAGTCGGCCCTTGAGACGATTCTGACCACGCTGCACTCGGGGGGGAAGTTTTCGAATAAGGCCTATGGCCGGAGTGGTGGCTTGCACGGGGTTGGCTCGTCGGTCGTGAATGCCCTCTCTTCAGAGATGGTTGCTACGATCCATCGTGATGGGTACGAGTGGTGTCAGCGATTCAAGCGAGGAAAGCCGACCACACCTTGCAAACAGGTTAAGCCATTTCGAGGGCACGGGACGGAGATCTTCTTCAGGCCTGACGAAGAGATTTTCTCGAAGACGGTCTTCAACAGCGAGACAATCCGCCAGCACCTGGAGGATATTTCGTATGTCCATGCGGGGCTGAAGATCACGTTTGTGGACGAGCCCAAAAAAGAGACACATACGTTTCATCAGCCTGAGGGGATTAAGGCCTACTTGGAGAAGTTGATTTCAGAGGGGGCGAAGAAGTCAATTCACGATCAGGCTTTCAGTACAGTTCGGGATGATGCACAGGCCAAGATTGAGCTGGTGTTGCGCTGGACAGAATCGACCGACGAAAATATTCGCAGTTATGTCAACGGGATTCGAACCTATGCCGGGGGGACGCACGAGTCGGGCCTGAGAAGCGCTATCGGCAAAGCGGTTCGGAACTATATTGAAGTTCATGACATCAAGCTAAAGGGATTAACGATCACCAACGACGATATCCGCGAAGGGATCGCGGGAATCTTGTTGGTGTTTATCAGTGATCCGATGTTTCAGGGGCAAACTAAAGAGAAGTTGAACAACCCCGAAATGACCAGTGCCGTGGAAGCGGTTGTCCGCCCGGCACTGGAAAGCTGGTTGAACAACAATGCCTCGATTGCCGACGCCGTTGTTGGCCGGATTGTGCTGGCCGCCCGGGCCAGGCTGGCGAGCCGGGAGGCAGCTACGGAAGTTCGCCGAAAAACGCCAACCAGCAAGCGACTGAGTCTGCCCGGTAAGCTACTCGATTGCCGGTCAACCAGCCCGGAGGAATCAGAGCTGTTTATTGTCGAAGGTCAGTCGGCAGGTGGGACGGCTGCGCTAGGGCGTGATAGCAGAGTGCAGGCGGTGCTCCCGCTTAAGGGGAAGATTCTCAATACTGAGTCGCTATCGGTCTCGAAGATATTGGAGAGCCAGGAGATCAAGGACCTGGTTGAAACGCTGGGGACCGGCGTAGGGCCTAACTTCGATCTTCACCGACTGAGGTATGGCAAGATCATTCTGATGATGGATGCTGACAGCGATGGAT
>JAIXVG010000140.1 GCA_027483145.1 Planctomyces sp. | reverse complement strand
CGAGTGCGGCTCCTGCTGCTGGACGGGCCTGCGGTGCTGGGCCCGAGGCGCTGCGGAGAATCGACCTGCAAACGGGCGGGGATTCGGAATATTTCGCTGGCTCATCGGCCGGCAGGCAATGGTCCAGAGGGACAGGAGTAACCCGTGCATCCTGCCCTCGAACAATTGATGTTGCTGTTGAACGGAGGGGACTCGAATGCCCCTTTCGGGATTATCGCGCTGCGTGGTTCGCTGATTGTCTGCTCGCTGCTGGCCAGTGTCCAAGTTCTATCGATGCTGGTGACTCAGTGGGGCGAAAAGAACGCGGGGCTGAAGTCGCTGTTTGGTTCGCTGCTATTGCATGTTTGCCTCGGGCTGGCCTGGGCGACTGTGGCAGAGTCGATGGGACCTGCGATTCCCGGCCCGCTGGTCGAGCCACCTGAATCTCGGCAACAGGTTGTTCTGGTTGATGATGATGCAGCCCCCGTCGATAGCGCCGGAAATACCGCTTCGCTGCCACAGCTGAGTCCGCCGCAGTTGACCCAGCTCGATCGACTGACTCGCACTGCTGATGAAGCACCCTTGCCAGAGATTCCGAGTCTCGATGCCCCTCGTCCGCTAGAGACCTCCGAGGTTGCTCCGTTGGCGGCAATGAACAATGAAGTGGTGGAAGCACCAGTAGCTATCGCTGCAGAAACGGCGGCGAGTCGCAGTGTCGCCCCTTCGACCTTGGCGACACCACCAGACCCGACGACCGCCGCTCGATCTGAAGCAAGTACTGCGCTCAGGCAACGAAGTGCAAAGATTACAACGCGCAATCCGGAAGCAGCCGACGCGTCTACCGATTTGACGCCGCTGGTTGGCGCCAGCGAACGCACTTCCCCCGAATTGCAGTTTGAAAGCCTGTCGATTCCAACAGAAGGAACCGAGGGTGAACCATTGCCTGCCGCGAAAACACCGCAAGATCGGGTGGCAAGGCGAGCTGCCCCGGCGGGAACGTTGGGTGTGGCTGAGACAGCAGGCAGTCAGGCACCGGCCGGACCAACAGCAGCGGCCTCAATGGCCAGCGGATCACGGTTTCAAAGAAAAAGCGCTAATCGCCAATCGCGACCAGACAGTAACGACGCGATGCTCGAAAGTCCGGGGCGGCAGGTGGCCAGTACTTCGACCCGTGCGAATGCCAGCTTGGGGAGTCTTTCGGGAAACGATGTTTCTCCCGCTGACGAACTTCCCGGACCAGTGCGGCCCGATCTCCCTGCGATGCGGCAACGGCAATCGGCTCGTACCCCGGCGACGTATCGCCTGAGGCGTCTTGAGCAACGTAAAGAGATTGCCCTCAAGAATGGGGGGACGGAAGAGTCAGAAAAAGTGGTGGAGGCCAGCCTGAAGTGGTTGGCTGATAATCAGGAACCGGCAGGTCATTGGGATGCAGGCCGGTTTGGGGGTGGAGTATCGAAACGCTCTCCCGAAGATCCGGCCGATTTGCAGGATCGGCGCGGTTCCGGGACAGAAGCCGACACGGGCGTGACAGGCCTTGCGGTTCTGGCGTTCCTGGGGGCTGGGTATACCCACGAAGAAGGGCAGTATGCCGAGGTGGTTGAGAAAGCACTGCGCGAGATGATTCGCCTGCAGCGTTTTGATGGCTACATGGGTGGGCCTGCGACCTATTACGACGCGATGTATTGTCATGCCATTGCTACTTATGCAATGGCCGAGGCCTATGGCATGCAGAACGATGCACAAACCTTTCCCGAGTTAAAAGCGGCTGTCGCCAAGGCAGCTGGCTTTATTGTCGCGCTGCAGAATAAAGATGGTGGCTGGCGATACACGCGCGGCATGCAGGAAAGCGATATGAGCATGTTCGGCTGGCAACTCATGGCCTTGAAGAGCGCCGAAATTGCTGGCCTTGAGATTCCGGCAGAGACCCGGACAGGAATGCTTTCGTTTCTGAAGGATCGCAGCCGTGGAGAGCAGGGGGGGCTGGCCGGATATCGCGCTTCTGATGCACCAACCCCTGCCATGACGGCTGAGTCACTGTTTTGCAAGCAGATGTTCGGGATTCGCCGCACTAACGCCGCCAGTCAGGAAGCGGCTCGTTACCTGCAGAAAAACCTCCCCCGCATGTCGCTTCCCAACGACTACTACTGGTACTACGGCACGCTGGCGATGTTTCAATATGGTGGCGAACCATGGAACGAATGGAACGGCTCAATGCGCGATACGCTCATCAAGACCCAACGCCGCACTGGCGACCTCGCAGGTAGCTGGGACCCGCAAGACCCTTGGGGGGGCATCGGCGGAAGGGTCTATTCAACGGCCCTCAGCACGCTGTGCCTGGAAGTCTATTACCGCTTCCTGCCGCTGTACCGACTTGGGGATTTTGAGGGGGAGTAGGTTGGCAGGGTTAACAATGCCATGTGCTTTATGCCTGACTTGTCCTCTGACACGCAGACGCTGATCCTCCCATAGCCGCATCCTTCGAATTACGGCAATCTCTGCAGCTGGGTCTGCGACTTGTCCACTTGCGCGCCAATGGTGCAACACCTTGGCGTCAAACTTCGAATGCCGGACCATTATCATTTCTGCGCTATCGTTTGCGCAAGGGTGCCATCAAGCGCCGGAAACTTGGTCGAAACGACGCGCTCTACCGGCACCCGTCGATTGATGGAGGGAAGTGGGCCACGAATATCGGCCGTTACTCCGGATTGTTTTGCAGAGCGATCCTAATGCTTTTGAGCGAGAGCCGTCGACCGGGCTTACTGTTTAAATGGGACTTCTAATCACGCTCGCTCGACGTTGTTTGTAACAGAGTTTGAACAAAATTTGACTTTCGGGGCGGACGTGGTCTAATGTTAGGAGATACGCCGAAGACCGCCGGAATGTACCGGTGGGCGCGGGGAACCCAATTCCTGATGTGTCGCTGCTGCGATCGGTATCAGGACGGGGCGTAGGGCAGGATGAACTCCTGCCCAGGCCACTTCCAAGGCCTAGCCCGTCAGCTAACCTCGTAGGCTTTTGGAAGGTGGACATCGTTGCCCGCCGATGGGAACGCTCTGCTTCTGCCGCCATGTCGTCCGTAGTTGCCTGCGATGTTGGAATCGCGGTGCTGACCGGGTATTTTCATGCGCGAACAATCAGTTTGGGCACGCTTGCGTGCCGTGGTCGTGGGGCATCCTCGCGATCTGGGTGATCGTACGTTGTTTCACAAAGTCTCGCTCATCGCGGTCCTGGCTTGGGTCGGACTGGGAGCGGACGGATTGTCCTCCTCCTGCTATGGGCCGGAAGAGACCTACAAAGCGCTGGGGCAGTACACCGGCCTGGCACCAATCATCGCCGTGATGTGTGTGCTGACCATCACCATCATCTGCGTCAGCTATCGACAAATCATCGAGCTGTTCCCCTCTGGGGGAGGCGGTTATTTGGTGGCCAGCAAATTGCTGTCGCCCAAGGCAGGTTTGATTTCTGGTTGCGCGTTGCTTGTCGACTATGTGCTGACAATCACCATTTCCATCGCCAGTGGTGCCGACGCCCTGTTCTCTCTTTTGCCAGTCGAGTATCAAGACTGGAAGGTGATTTTCGCATCCTGCGTTATCGGCGCTCTGATGCTTCTCAACCTGCGCGGTGTTCGCGAATCGGTCACACTGTTTGCTCCCGTTTTCTTCTTGTTTGTGATTACTCACGCGATTGCCATTTTTGTTGCCTTTGCCGTACATCTGGCGGACATTGGCGCTGTTGTCGAACGCACTGGCCAGCAAATAGGCGAAGCGCATTCATCGCTGGGATTGCTGGGAATCGCCGCACTATTGCTGCGGGCGTTCAGTGTTGGCGCAGGGACATATACCGGGATCGAGGCTGTCTCGAATGGCCTGCCGATTTTGCGCGATCCAAAGGTGCAAACCGGTAAGTTGACCATGACACTGATGGGCATTTCCCTGGCCGTCACGGTCTTCGGCCTGCTCTTGACTTACTTGCTTGAAAACGTATCTCCCGTCGCAGGCAAAACGCTTAATGCCGTCCTTTTCGAAAGCATCACGGCCAATTGGCCTTTGGGCATCGGTTACTGGTTCGTACTGGTGAGCATGTTGTCAGCGATGGCCTTGCTGTTCATTGCAGCACAGGCAGGCTTTCTCGATGGCCCTCGCGTCTTGGCGAATATGGCGATTGACCGTTGGTTTCCCACTCGCTTTGCGATGCTTTCGGACCGGTTTGTTACACAAAATGGCGTACTGCTGATGGGGACTGCAGCGCTGATTGCGCTACTGGCTACGGGAGGAAAAGTTGGCATCCTTGTTGTCCTCTATAGCATTAACGTCTTCCTGACATTCAGCCTGTCACAACTGGGAATGTGCAACCATTGGTGGTCAAGCCGTTCAACCGTACCTCAATGGAAATCCAAGCTAGCCATAAACGGGCTGGGACTTTTGGTCACTTCGTTCATCTTGGTAACGCTCTCGATCGAAAAGTTTCACGAGGGGGGGTGGGTGACCCTGGTGGTGACGCTTGTCGTTGTTGTCGTGGCAATATTGATTCGTCGACACTACGACGCTGCCGGTGTGATGATGGGCCAACTTAGTAAACTGGTTGATTCGGCCCAGCGTGTTATTGACGGCCCGGCGACCATCGCTCCTCCCAACGCCGGTCGAGTTGCGATTGTCCTCGTCAACGGTTTCAACGGGCTGGGCCTGAATACGCTTTACGGTGTCTTTCGGATGTTTCCCAATACGTTCGGCCGGTTTGTTTTCGTACAGGTTGGCACGATCGATGCGGGTAGCTTCAAGGGCCAGATCGAACTTGATGCACTGCGTCAGACAACGAAAGCGTCCGTGGAAAAATTCGCGCAGCTTTGTAAGTCGATGGGACTGGAAGCCGAAACGCAGTTTGATATTGGTATCGACTCTGTCGATGCAATCGATGGACTGTGTCGTCGAGCATTAGCGACTTATCCCGACGCAGTCATCTTTGGTGGCCAACTGGCTTTCCAACAAGAAACCGTGATCACGCGGCTCCTCCACAATTCGATTGTCTTCGCCCTGCAGCGCCTTTTCTGTCGGGATGGCATACCCTTCGTCATCGTTCCTGCGCGGGTGTAGTGTTCTCTGTCTTTCTCCGTGTTGATTGAAGGTCAGTAGCGAATAGGGGTTGCCGGGAAGCGACTCTGCGAGTCTCCAGATCGATCGAGGGCCAGATGGAAGGGTCGTTTCGCCCGGCGAAAGCCCCAAGTTGGCATTTAAGTGGCTAGGTCGTCGAGGACCCAGCCACCCCACCTTTGGAGTATCATGCTGGCTGCTTTGAGTAGCAAACATGAACCGCATGGCTTCACCAATTGGAGAATTCAATGAATTCGCAGGTCATTGATCGAGCGGTAGGATGGTTTTTGGTGATCATCGTTTCGCTTGGGATTGGTTACGTCGGTTTGTATTTGCTCCAGAAATACGTTCTGTTTCCAGCGTTCATGCAGGCTAACGTCGTCGAGGTCAGGTTTATTGACGGGTCGTTTGTGAAACGGGATCCTCAAGATCGGATATCTGAAATCCCATGCGTACTGATGCCTGGCCAAATGGGGTATACGGCTGAGGATCATGCAGCGGGTATTCGCTTCGAAGCAGACATATTTGGGCCCGATTGGGGCTGGCCCCTGGCCTATGTGCAAATAGTCAAGACGGGTCAACCCGACAGATACATTTTGTTGGGGTTCTGGTCACGGGGCCAGACAATCTACGTCGATGACCGGGTCGAGGTGACGGTGCAGAGCGTTACCCAGCCAAGTGGTTCAGGCACGATTGATCGGTATGCGTGATCCGGGTAGTTTTCAGGGTGTCTTGAGCGGCGTGAACGTTGATCCTAGAGAGTACGGCGGAGAAAGGCAGATCATGAAGTCGCGACAGTTGTTTGTTGGCGCTCTGGTTATGTTGACCTTGGGCTTCACATGGCTGGCGTATTTTATGTACGAAACTTTTGGGCCGGGTGTAGGGTGGCCAGTTGCGGTTGTCGGCCTTGTGTTTAGTGGGCTTGGATTGACCATTCTTCAACGGTGGCCGACTGTCAAGTCGCGAACTGTTGTTGCGTTCGGGGTAACCGTTTTGTCGGCGCTGTTTTGTCTGCATCAACTGGCTGACAATCTCTATCGCGACGGAGTGCACCAACGATATGCCGAGGAGAAAAGGGTCTGGAAGATGAAGTGGGATGTGGCTTGTGACCCTCGCCTCAACGGCATTCAGGTTGAGTTCGGCTGGAATAAGTCGATGCACGACTATCGAGTCTCTGGCCAAGTTCAATCTCTTGAAGACTTAGAGCGGCTAAAAGACTTGGCCGATAAGCACGGATTGTACGTCCATAGTAAAATCAATTTTGACGTTGAGGTGATTCAATAAAGCAAAACAACGAGGCTAGCCGAAAACCTCGCGATGACCAGCAGCCTACTTTCCAGGGCGCTAGCGAGAATTGCTACTGCTGCACCGCTTCATTGTTGTTGCGGGTGGCGAGACTACCCAGCACCAACAGGTCGATATTGTCAGAAATAAAGTGTACCAAAAAAAAAAAAAAAAGTGTGTGGGCTCCACCATGATGATCGCTGTACAGCGAGTTGGCGCGATCCAGCCCTGGTCGCGAATCGAGTGGCAGAATGTTAAAGCCATTGGCCCACATTCCTCCATCGGCAGCAGGTCGCCCCGAATCCTCTCCGATGGCAATTGTGTTACTCAATCCATCAGTGACATCGGCAAACGAAATTCTTTCTTTGCGGCGTTCGGGTAAATCAAAACCAACTGCAAGCAGCACTCCTGAGTCAAAGGCCCCTCCTGCGCTATGCGAGAATGGCAACCCGCTGAGGCTGCTGCCGTAAATGCCTCCATAGTCGGTCGCCCCTGCGAAATCGTGCCCGGTCGACGGGCAGAGGAATACAGGCAGATTGACGGTCGCCAGACCAAGGTTTCCATTGGGAGGAGTCGTGACATCCAGCCATGGTTTTGAGAAGTCGTACCTGGCAAACAACGGTGCCTGATCGAGATGGGGTAACAGACGAGTCCCCCAAGAGTGATACAGATCGTCTTTGGCAGAGTTCCCCTCGGGTAACTCAGAGTAGGTCTCGTGAAAGTTGTGGAGGGCAATTCCGAATTGCTTCAGGTTGTTTTTGCATTGCGAAACACGAGCTGCTTCGCGGGCTTGTTGCACGGCTGGCAAAAGAAGTGCAATCAATGCCGAGATAATCGAGATGACGACAAGCAATTCAATCAAGGTAAAACCAGCTCGTATCCGTCCCCTCGAGACCGCCGCTTGCAGAGTGGCTTTTGCGTTCACTGATTTCCTGACAGCGCCGTGTGCAGACATTTTTAGGTGAGTCATGCTGGAGGTTCTCAGGTGGATAAGCCGAGCAGGATCGATGTCGGACCGAGAGTCTGGTTTCAGAAAGTCTTTCTCACGAACCAGAACCGAATTCATTGCAAACAAAGACTTCAGCATGCTGAAGACGTTCTGGGCGACTAGTGGCCTGCTAGCCGCCAGAACGAATCAGATTGATGTAAGCACTCTGCTGACATCTTTCCGTTATCAACTATCGGTAGGTAACAACTGGTGGCAGCGGAGTTGGGTCAGTGCTGCTGGTTGGGTTGACGGTGATCACCGTTTCTTTGTTGCGGAACAACGTGGCGGCCAGGCTGAATGGGATCGTCGGAGTTGTTGCGACCGTACCAGATACGTTCAGCGGCGTGCCTGCGACTGGAATACGTGTACGTGCGAAGGGTGGCTTGAAGTTCTTGGTTGACTTCATCGCAGCCGTGCCAGACAAGGTTGCGGCCGGAGTTGTTGAAGTAGCACTAAATGCAATGCTGAAAACGGTGTTGTTAACAACCGTGACCGTACCGGGCTTCTTAGGCGCAGGGCAACCGGTAAGGCTTAGGGCGACAATCATTGGCACTAGTGCCAGGAATGTTCGGCGGTTCAACATAGAAGTTCCTTTGAGCGAAGTTAAACAGAGTTGACTAGCTTAACGATCCTGACGAATGAGACCGTTATAACGCCGTGGCCTCGGCATTTCGCATGATATCGCTAGGCAATGAGCTTGCTAGTTTCAAATCCCTTATTTTACCCATTTTTCGGCAAATGACTAATAAAACGATAAATCTAGAGATTGGTGTTTATACTAATTCGTGGTCAGCTAAGTACTTCAACTAGCCCAGTTAACGTGTGAGTTGATTCTCTGTTGGCATCAGCATTGTTGTGAGAAGGCATTTCTAGACGATTTAAGGTGGATGCTCTGAATCGCAATTCGCTCACCACGATAGTAATTTCGAATCATTGGTTGACGTGAATAAGGAAAGCTCTGCCAACATCCGTACTTAGTCAGCCTTGTGCGAGAACGAGCATCGCAGTTGCGAGGCATTCGGTCTGAACCGTTTTGGAACTATGCCACTTTTGATGCAGCGCTGGCCCCGACAGCTCGTCATCAGTTCTCTCGGTGATGCTAGATTAGTTGGGAAGGCAGATGCCGGCTCTTCTGCGTTCGATAACTCCTTCCGAAGAAACCGGTTGCGAGGCCCGGGCGGGCGAGGTACGTTGACTATTGAGAGAGTCAGAATGCGTATGGGCTGGAGCGGGACATGCTGGGCTTTTTAAATCGTCGCAGGCGCTTGCTGATTCGAAACGGGTTTTCAGCCAGTGCCAGCATGGATTTGCCAGATGTGACGGCGGCGGTTTCGGTAGTCGAGCAATCGGCCGAAAGTGATGGCGTCGGTCATCTGGCAAAGGCTGGCTTGGGCATTGGTTCGGCAGAAGAACGGGCTGGGTCCCTGAGCTCGTTTTGTCGAGCGACCGAATTCGAAACATCAGACGGGTCATTGCCAACGGCCATCGTACGGTTGGAAAGTCACTTATACCGGTTTGCCGTTGAAGTTCGGTGCAGGCAGCCGGCGTTTGGCATTCATCGCCTGCCCAATTCCCTTGTGAGACTTCCCGCAGACGAAGCGGGAGGGCTGCATGCGATGTGGTTGCCCCGATCGGCCGGTCCGTTGGCGGGGTTTGTCACCGTGCTGGCCAAGCCGCGCGAGGCGACTTCAGTGGCCCGGTGGCGGCCCGGCCAAAGGCGGCAGATTGGCTCGTATGTCGTCAGCTACCGCTGGGCGAAGGGCTGCGCTCCGGCAGGCTTGGGGCGAACAGTGTCTCGCTCTGCCAACGGGGATGCTCGCCAGAATCAGCCTGTTTCCCGCATCGCCCTTGTTGATCGGCGGAATGGCCGGATGATGTTGCGACTCAAGTCTGCGGGAAGGCTGTCGTTGTTTGGCCAGTCGCCCGCGTGCCAAGTGATCATTCGTGATCGAGGAGTGGGATGGGTTCAAGGAGCCATCATTGAGACCGTGGGAGGAGCCTGGGTTGTCAATCTGGGGGCAACGTCGATGGTCGAAATGAACTCACGGCCCATTCACCAGATTCAGCCATTGCAATTAGGAGATTCATTGCGGGTTGGGCAGCATGAATTCATGCTCGTTTCGAATTCGAGCGGGAGCAGCTCCGATTCGGTGACGCCGCCCCCGTTACCGCTGCAATCGTTACAACCAGAACCGGCTTCGGATGAAATCGTCACCCCAGCGACTGTTTAGCGGTCGCCCGTTGTGTCTGGTAAAGCGCTGTGAAGCAGTAGAATCGGTGGCTGGCCCCTGATTGATCCCGGCTGATTTGTTGCCAAGAAGCAACGAGCTGGGTGGGGCCGCAAAATCGGTACCTCAGTCTTCGTCAACTTATCGGTTGCGATTTGACAGGCTCTTCCAGCTCGACCGGTATGAGCTAGCTTTAGAGAGGCAGGTAGCGCTGTTCGGAAAAAACAACAGACTGCCCATCGCCCCCCTGTGGTCCTTGTTCTGATTTGAAGATAACTTGAACCTCGAACGACTTGCTCTGTTCTCTCTTGTCAAGTTGTGCGGCTGGCGTTGGTGAGCCCCCTGAGCCTGCTGACGGGAACAGTTATCGCGAGCAGGCTTCAATAGCTAAGTCAGAAGTGGTGGCTGAAGAGGGTGGTGGGGTGTTTGCTGGTGTGATGCGGTTTGGGTTGTTGGTCGTAACAGACGCTGGGGTGTCTGGTCCTGGCGGCTTGTTCTGGTCGTCGCCGACGAAAGGTTGAAATGTCAACGTCGACGTTAGATCGCTCTGCTTCGATTCCGGGTACTGAGATTCCCAGTACAGATCTCTCCGATTTGTACGATCACTACGTCGCCAGCAGCGACCAGATCCCCCCCAATTGGCTGACACAGCTAAAACTGGAACGCCCGAGACGAAGCACGCGCTGCCTGAGCGAATCGACACGGCTCGCCAAGCGGATCATGGACATCACCGGCGCGCTGCTGCTGTTGTTTATTCTATGGCCTGTGATGCTGGTGACCGCCATTCTAGTGTGGGCCACTTCCCCCGGGCCGATCATTTATCGACAAACACGCGTGGGGCTTAATCTGCGGAAGCCTCGGCCCGATCGGCGAAAGCTGATGCTGGGGCCTCCACCACCAGACCATACCGAGCGACGAAATAGCGATGCCGATCGGCGGCTTGATTCGGGTTATGGAATGCCATTTACGCTGTACAAGTTTCGGACGATGCGGCAAGACGCCGAGAAGAATGGCGCCCAATTCGCAGTGAAAGGTGATCCCCGAATTACCCCGCTGGGGCGAATTATGCGGAAGACGCGACTTGACGAGCTGCCTCAGTTGTGGAATGTGTTGCGCGGGGAGATGTCGCTGGTTGGCCCCCGGCCCGAGCGGCCCGAGTTCGTCGAAAAAATCTCTGACGAGATTCCAAACTACATTAATCGTCTGGGGCTAAAGCCCGGGCTGACTGGCCTGGCACAGGTGATTAATGGCTACGACAACAACATCGAAAGCTTCCGCCGAAAGGTAAACCTCGACCTCCTCTATTTGCAGAACTGCTGCATCTGGAACGACATCAAGATTCTGTTTCGAACGATTCGGGTCGTGCTGACCGGCAGCGGGGCACTCTGATACTGGTTTGTAGAAAATCTGCTAGCTAGCGAGAGCCGTTCAAGTCAGCCTTCGATAATCTACGGTTGGCGGGCTGGTTCGAAGAACTGGCAAAGTTAAAGCGAAAAAGCCGACTGCTGATGCGGTCGGCTTTTTGCATTGGATTGGAACGAACCGTTGGCAGCTCGCCTGCAAACGGGCTGTTCAACTTCTTAGGTTGCGGCGGCTGGTTCAGGAGCCGTAACGACATCAAGATTCGGGACGGTGATTCCGGTGATCTTGACGACGGTGTGCTTCTGGCGGTGACCGGTATGTCGCTTCGAGTTATGGCGACGGCGATGCTTCTGGATCTCCAGCTTGACCCCCTTGAAGAGGTCGTTGATGACGACCGCAGAAACTGAGGCCCCTTCAATCGTTGGTCGGCCGAGTAGACTGGTTCCACCCCCGTTGGCCAGAAGAACCTTGGTGAACGAGAGCTCAGACCCTTCCTTCAGGTCCTTGCGGTAGTCAATTGTCAGGAGGTTGCCCGCTTCGACGTGATATTGCCGGCTGCCGTCTTCAATAATTGCGAAAGTCATTTAATAGCCTGAACTTGCGGCGGCACACCAGCCAGCCTTGAAGGTCCCGTTTTCAACCAAAAACAGTGCGTAGTGGTGCAGTCACGCAAACGGGAGCCCCGAAATGTAGCATCAGGGGGGGAGAAAATCGAGCGATCCGGATCGAAAAACCGGGTGAGTAGTCTGAGGCGGGTCGCGGGCCTTCCTGGGGGCTGGTTTTGGCCGACAGCCACCTGACTCCTCAAAAATCCTCGTCCTGGAAGCCGTGGCAAAAAAGTAGTCCAGGCGTTTTTGAAAACACCTGGACTACTTGATGTTCAGCACTTCGCGAGTCTGGACCTACTTACGGGTTTTGGGTTCTTCCGGAACGCCAATGCGCAGCTCGACCCCTGCTTCGTCGAAGCAGTGGAACCGGAGATGCTCGGGAGTCACCCCGGCCATCGCGTTGATGCTGATGGCCACTTGGTACTGTTCTTCCAGAAGGGAGATGTCACGCCGCTTTTTGTTGTTGAGATGAGCAGCAACAGTATCCGAGACATCGAGGACGATGCGGGTCACTTCTTCGTAGTTGGCGAAGTTCATGAGGAGCCGCATTACTTCGATGGCCATGCTTTCGTCAGTCTTCACCTGGCCTGTTCCCTGACAGCAAGGGCAATCACGGTAGATGCTGCGACGGAGTGACGGCCTGATCCGCTGACGGGTCATTTCGATCAGACCAAAGGGGCTGATACTCAGGATTTTGCAACGGGCCCGGTCTCGCTGCATGGCCGTATGAAACGCACGCTCAACACTGCGGCGATGACGATCATCGCGCATGTCGATGAAATCGTTCACAATAACGCCCCCCAGGTCGCGCAGGCGAATTTGACGGGCGATCTCATCTGCCGCTCGCAGATTCATCTGATAGGCGTTTTCCTCGGCATCATCGTCGTTGCGGAAGCTGCCGCTGTTCACGTCGATGGCAACCAGGGCTTCGGTCTGATCGATGACAATCGATCCGCCACCCTTCAGCGGGACATGCCGATTTTGAATACGGGCAATTTCCTCTTCGAGCTTATGCTTGTGGAAGAGGGGTTCGCCGCCATCGTAAAGCTGAATGCGATCGACGGCTCGGGGGAGCACGATCTTCATGAACTCGCAGGCCCGTTCGTAGGCGCGCGGTTCATCGACAATGATGCTGTCGATTTCGCTGTTGTAGATGTCCCGGATGGTCCGGATCATCATGTCGCTCTCTTCGTAGATATCGACTGGAGCGGGAAACTTCCGAATTCGTTTGACAATGACGTTCCACAACCTTAACAGGTAGTTGAGGTCGCGTTGCAAATCTTTTTGCGAGCGGTCAATTCCGGCGGTGCGGATGATAAAGCCAAGCCCTTGGGGAGGGTTCAGGGCTAATAAGGCCTGCCGCAACTTCCGGCGAACGCCGTCATCCTGGATTTTTCTGCTCACGCCAACCCGCTGCAGACCTGGCATCAGGACCAGGTAACGACCAGGAATGCTGATGTAGGTCGAGAGGGTGGGGCCTTTGTTGCCGATCCCTTCCTTGATAACTTGGACGAGGACTTCGCTGCCGCGGCGGAAGATTTCTTGAATCGGAGGCTTGCCGCGCGGATTTCGTTCTCCCGGGCCGCGCCTTCCGCCACCTGAGCGTCCACGACTGGGGCCTGCCCCTTCATCGAGATCATCATCATCACCATGCCCGCTACGGGGGTCATCATCGGGACCGTCGACCAGGTGCTTGTAGTACTGGTATTCGACATCGCTCACATGGAGGAAGCCGTTGCGGCCGACCCCAAAGTCGACGAAGGCGGCCTGAATGCTGGGCTCGATGTTAACGACCCGGCCTTTGTAGATATTGCCGGTGAAGTTTTCGAGACTATTCCGCTCGACGTACAGCTCTTGCAGTACGCCATCTTCGGTGATGGCGACCCGGCTTTCTTCAGGCTGCAATACATTGACTAACATTTCTTTGCGCATCGGACATCCTTCAAAAGGTGGCGCAAAGCCCGTTTCAGAAAGGGACCCAGTTAGCTGGTTTTGATCGATTGATCGATCGCCATGTCATCGTGCCGTTTCGAATCGCTTGGCAACAAACAAAAACAAATGGCTGCCCATGGTTGCGTTTGCCAACCTGGGGCCTGTTGTTGCCAGAGAGATCGAATCGACTTGCTTGCGTCCCTGTCACATTCAAGGGCACCAGCTCCGGTATTCGACCTTTGCGGGCAAACTGACAGGGGCCAAGTTGGGCTAGCATGTCAGGATGGCGGCAGAGGGATCGCAAGCGTTTCCCCCTGGTCATGGCCGCTGGCGAGCTGGCTGATGGAGACCATCAGAGCGGGCCAGTCGGCATGTGAATCCCAAGGGTATCCGTTGTGAGTCGAGGAGAATCAGGCTCGTCAGACGAACCTGAATGTCACCTCCGAATAGATTCCGGTCAATGACCAGTCAGCTTTGAGGGCTGACTTGAGAAAACCAAACTGAGACCTGATCCTTTTTGTGGGCTTTACTGGAAAACAAACACTCGAAGAGAAACCTTGAAATCGGCCGTTGGCCTAATTGAGAACCAATTCGTGCTTGCCCGAAACATTTGACTTGGCGTCTGTGATGCCCCTGCATCAAAGGGTTCTGGGGCAAGCCCTTAACGTGTTTCACGCCTAGCGTGGTTATATTGTTTCATTTCATGACGCTCTGAGCTTACCTGAAAACTGGTTGAGACCACAGTCTGAATCGGGCGAACGGGGCCATTGCTGACAATCCGGGCCAACGGACTGGGCAAAATTCTTTCTAAAGCGGCGTATCGGCGGTGGGTGGCTCGGGCACTTGGGGGTTATCGACACTGCCAAGCCTGAAGCTGGCCCGGTTGTAGTTCGAACAGTCTGCAAAACGGCTTTGGAAGTTATTTCACCGATTCAGGCAAGATTTTCTTCAGTTCGCCCCGCAGGAAACTTTCGACATCCTTGGCCATTTCCATCGATGCGGCCCGCTCGGCGATTTGCTCTGCCCTGGAAATCGTTAAGTGGCGAATGACTTCTTTCATCTCAGGGATCGCTTGTGGGCTGATACTCAGTTGACGGAGGCCCATTCCTACCAGCAACGGTACGAACATCGGATCGGAGCCCATCTGGCCGCAAACTGATACGGGGATGTTATGCTGCCTCGCGACCTTAATCACATTCGAAATGAGTCGTAGAATAGACGGGTCCCCAGCCCGATAAAGAGAGCTGACGCGCGGATCACCACGATCAACGGCCAAGGTGTATTGAATGAGGTCGTTGGTTCCAATTGAAAAGAAGGCGACTTCCCGCGCGAACTCTTCAGCCATGAGGGCGGCTGCTGGAACTTCAACCATCATTCCGACGGGAACATGCCTTTTGAATGGGACACCCTGTTCTTCGAGGTCTTCCATGACGTCGGAGAGAATCATCTTGGCCTGCCGCAGTTCGAGGAGCGTCGAGACCAGCGGGAACATGATCTTGAGGTCGCCATGACAAGCTGCACGCAAGATGGCCCGCAATTGGGTTTTGAACAGATCGAGATGCAGCAGGCTTAGCCGAATGCTGCGGAGGCTCAGGGCTGGGCTGATTCCCTCTGGGTACTCCATGCGGAATCCCAGAGGCAGCTTGTCTGCCCCCAGGTCGAGGGTGCGGATGATAACCGGTTGGTTAGGGAAGGCTTGCAACACCTGGCAATAGGCGCGGTAGTGATCTTCTTCAGTTGGTTCGTTATTGGCATCGAGATAGAGGAACTCGGTCCGATAGAGGCCAATCCCCTCGGCTCCGCGCTGATGGGCTGGTTCGGCTTCTGTCGGGAACTCAATATTTCCCATCAGTTGAATCGCCTCACCATCAATTGTTTGGCTGGGCAAATGCCGCAGGGCTTCGAGTCGCCGGGTAAAGCTTCGATGACGTTCTTCTGAATCACGATAACGGACCAGGGTCTCATCGTCGGGGTCGATGATGACCACCCCTTCGGTCCCATCGATAATGACCATTTCTGCACTAGTGATCTCGGAGAGGATGTCTCCCAATCCAACCACTGCAGGAATTTCGAGTGCCCCGGCCAAAATCGCAGTGTGACTGGTTCGTCCACCCACTTCAGTCGCGAACCCGAGCACGTATCGGCGATCGAGATTGGCCGTTTCGCTAGGGGAAAGATTCTTAGCCAGAATAAGGACAGGGGCAGCCACATGACGCAACTCTTCCCGGCGTTCACCTAGAAGACGCCGCAGCAGACGTTTCTCCAGGTCGTAGATGTCGGCTGCTCGCTCTGCCAGATAGGGGACCCCCAGGTTCTGAAAACGCTTCGCATACTCATGAAGGACGCGGGTGCTGGCGAACTCCGGGGAGTAGCACTTTTCCCGAATGAGCGTTTCGATTTCAGAGATTAGCTTCGTATCGCGGGCCATCTGCAAGTGGGCGGCGAAGATGGCCGAGTATTGAGAGCCAATGCTTGCCTTGGCCACCTGCTCGTTGGCTTCGATCTCACTGCAGACGGCATCGAGGGCGGCGTGAAAACGCTGCAGTTCTGACTCGACAACAGCGATGCTGACAAAGCGTTGGGGGATACGAAATACGTCGGCTCCCAGCACCATGGCTGGTCCGATCGCTACTCCGGGCGAAACCGCAATTCCTCGTTTGATCAGCATCGAGGCAACTGTTGTCCTGAGAATGGAAGAAGGGGGCCGGGAACGGACTTGAAGCTCGAAGCGAAACGCTTCGCCGATGGCCAGCTCTGCCTATTAAAGATTGGTATGAGTTATCAGTTATCTGACTGGAGAAAAAGGGTTTGAGGGCTGTCTATCTAGGCCCTCTGCTTTTGAGCAAAAGAATAGTCGATCGAGCCGAAAAGCGAAATCGTGCGATTGATAACGGCAGGCTGCCCGCCGAATGATAACTGAGCGAGAGGATGACGACGACCGGAGAACTGTTTTCAAATTGGCGGAGACCTGCATTCCTGATTAGGAATGTCGAAGGATTTGGAAGACTGATTATGGATCAAGAAAGACTGGGGCAGCGCGTTTTTCGTCGTCCAAATGCAGAGCCGGG
>JAIXVG010000625.1 GCA_027483145.1 Planctomyces sp. | reverse complement strand
TGCGGAACGATTCGAGCTTTTTGTCCATGGCCTGGAACTGGCCAACGCCTATACCGAGTTAAACGATCCCCGCTTGCAAGAGGAGACGTTCCGAACTCAGTTGGCTGGTCTGTCTGAAGAAGACTCGATGGCCAAGATGGATTACGAATTCGTCAAGGCTTTGAAAGTTGGAATGCCTGCAGCAGGTGGAATGGGGATCGGTATCGATCGCCTGGTGATGCTGCTGACCAATACTACATCGATTCGCGATGTGATCTTCTTCCCGCTGCTGAAGCCAGAAGCACCAGAAGCGATTTCACACGAAAGCTAGTGTCGCGTTGTGGGTTGATGGCCAGATTGATGCTGGACGCAGCACGAATCTTGCATTATTTGGTTCTGATTGCTTTTAGCAGAGAGTTGCCAAGCCGATTGGGGCCAGTCGACGTTCGCGTTAAGCAAGGTTGTTAGTCAGGGAGGAACTCACATGACCCCACCAGCCGCAGCCCGGATTTTACCGATTAATCAAACGACGACATCGGCTGCGGGCTTCGCTGCAACGGGGTCAGATCTCCCTGCTGAAATTCCCCTGTCACTGCTGGTGACCGACCCAGAATTAGTCCATGAATTGGTCCAATGGAATAGTCCAGCCGACCAAGCCGATTTCGCTCTCAAGGCGCTGCGCATCGGGATTCTGGCCTTGAAGCAGGCGCGGGGGAACATCGATGCTGATAGTGTTCGCCGCGAGGGGGACCGCCTTCTAGAACTGATGAAAACTGGGCTGGAAGATCACTCGCAGCGGCTGAACAGCAAGCTGGCCGACTCGCTGAAGGAGTACTTCGATCCCCAGAGCGGTCGCTTTCAGGAGCGGGTCGAGCGACTCATTAAGCAAGATGGTGAACTCGAAAACGTCCTTAGGCGGCAGCTTTCCAAAGAAGATTCAGAGCTGGCCCGGACGCTGGCCCACTACTTTGGCCAGGAAAGCCCGCTGATGCAGATGCTCAGTCCGACGCAATCGCAGGGGATTTTGGCGAAGCTGAGCCTGGCGATGTCGACGCAACTCGAAACCCAGCGCGAGCATGTCCTGAAGCAGTTCTCGCTTGACAACAAAGAGGGGGCGCTGTTCCGCTTTCTTGGCGAACTAACCAGTCGCCAGGGAGAGCTTTCAAAGGAACTGCAGAACAAAATTGAATCGGTGATGAAGGAGTTTTCGTTCGATAAAGAGGACTCTGCCCTCAACAAGCTGATCACCAATATGCAGGCCGCTCAAACCTTGATTACCCGCGAATTCTCGCTTGATGAGCAGAATTCGGCCCTGGCGCGGCTAAAGCGCGAGCTATTGCTACTGTTGGAAACTCAGACCGATACGAATCGCCGCTTCCAGGAAGAGGTGAAGCTGGCGCTGCAAGAGATGGTCACTCGTAAGAAAGAAGCAGCCCGCAGTACGCGGCATGGGATTGAATTTGAAGCATCACTGCTCGATGTGATCGAAGCCGATTGCCAGAAGCTGGGTGATACCTGCGAACGAACCGGCAACTCGACCGGGCTGGTGAAGAACAGCAAAAAAGGGGACGGGGTCATTACGCTTGGCCCCGAATCGGCAGCCCCCGGCGCGCGGATTGTTGTCGAAGCAAAAGAGGTCGAGGGCTACACGCTAACCAGCGCGATTGCCGAGCTGGAGGAGGCTCGCAAGAACCGAGGTGCCCAGATCGGCGTCTTTGTTTTCTCAAGCAAGACGGCCCCGGATTCACTCGAGCCAATCACCCGCCGCGGCCCCGATTTATTTATTGTCTGGGATAGCGACGATATCGAAACCGACCTTTACTTGACGTTGGGCCTGAGTGTGGCCCGAGCACTCGTCATTCGCGAACAGAAGCAAACGCAGGCCCAGGCGGCTGACTTTGAATCACTCGATAAGACTATCAACTCTCTTGAAAAAGACTGGCAATCGCTTGATGACCTGAAGACCGCCGGGGAAACCATCGGCAAGCAATCGGAAAAAATCCTCGACCGCGTCCGTATCTTGCAAAAGAACCTCCTGCGACATGTCGAACGTCTGCGCGAATCGACGCAGGAACTGCGGGCGACCCTTGGCGATGGAACCTGATCTCAACCTGCTCGTTCGGTGGGAATCGCACTGACCACGATAGCGCAATCGCAAGTGGTTCGGGTTGTCAGCGAACAACCGCAGCCCTTACTTTCCGCCCGAATCGAGTAGCCACCGCAGGTAAGCTTCCAGAAACTCGTCAATCTCGCCATCGAGCACGGGCTGGGGATTGCCGACCTTCAGTCCGCTGCGGGTATCCTTCACGTACGACTCGGGGTTCAGCACATAGTTGCGAATCGTTTCCCCCCCGAAGCCAATTTTCGATTTCTGGCCCCGCTTGGCAGCCTGCTCGGCATCGCGGCGATTGACCTCAATCTTAAACAACTTGGCTTTGAGCATCTTCTGAGCAAGAGCTCGGTTTTTGTGCTGGCTTCGCTCGTTCTGGCACTGGACGACCGTATTCGAAGGCAAGTGAGTCAGCCGAATCGCTGACGAGGTCTTGTTAACGTGCTGACCTCCCGCCCCGCTCGCGCGAAAAATGTCTTCTCGCACGTCTTTATCCCAGTCGATCTCGATATTGACGTCGTCCTCGACTTCGGGCGAAACATCAACTGCAGCAAACGACGTCTGTCGTCGACCCGCTGAATCAAACGGGCTGATTCGTATAAGCCGGTGAATCCCCGTTTCGCCCTTCAGCAGTCCGTAAACGAAGTCACCTCGAATGGCGATCGTTGCACTGCGAATGCCGGCTTCTTCAGCTTCAGAGATTTCTAACAGCTCTGAAGCAAACCCCTTATCTTCAGCCCACCTTTGATACATTCGCAGAAGCATTGCGGCCCAGTCGGAGGCATCGGTCCCCCCTTCCCCAGCCTGAATGGCCACGTAGGCAGGGTACGGATCTTCCGGTGCTGCCAGCATCGTTTGCAGTTCAACTTCGTTGAATTTCGCTTGAGTCAATTCGACCGTTGAAACCAGTTCGCCGATCGACTCTTCTGATGGATCTGCTTCGGCGAATTCAATCAAAACCTGAATATCGTCCGCAGCAGAAATCAGCTCGGCGATCGGCTTCAGGCCAGCGTTCAGACGGCGCAGCTCATTAACCAGGACCTGGGCTTTCTCCTGGTTATCCCAGAAGCCGTTCTCGGCCATTAACTCATTGATCTGGGCACAGCGAGTTTGCTTGGCAGCGCAGTCAAAGAGAGTC
This sequence comes from Planctomyces sp., assembly GCA_027483145.1. GTDB lineage: Bacteria > Planctomycetota > Planctomycetia > Planctomycetales > Planctomycetaceae > JAIXVG01. Next base: position 32 of record JAIXVG010000625.1, on the reverse strand, counting down.
CCGCAGGTGGTAGATGCGGGCCTGCAGCCGTT
>JAIXVG010000275.1 GCA_027483145.1 Planctomyces sp. | reverse complement strand
GGAAGACCTCGAAGAACATCGCGCGAACCTGTCGGCCGAATTCCCGCATGTCTCCTTCGAGCTGCGGCCCCACCTGGGGCTGCATCCGTTGATGATTGAGGTGGTGTTGGACCGATTAGGGACCGCGGTTTGATCATTCAATTGATCATTCAATATAGTGAAAATCGCTGCCGGACATCCAAGGGAATGGTGCTAAATCGCCAACATAAAGCCGCGAATTGGCTGGTAAATGAAAACAAACCTGATTGGTGAGATCAGGTTTGTTTTCGATGAGTGACGCTCCGACGACCGCAAACTAATTTCCAACGCTGACGCCGGGCCAGTCATCGGTGCGGAACGGTGTCAGCGGCAAGCCAATCTGACTGAACACATTGCAAACGGGGTTATCGGCCCAGGCGTACCGCACGCTTTTGGGTTCAGGGACGTCAGGGGACGAGACTTCGACCTTGTTACCATCGATGATTTTGGCCGTTGCTTTAACAAATTTCTTGTCGGCTCCAGCGATCGTAAAGCCGTGCAGCTCGTTGACGTCGAATGGTCGCCAGCCGCCGGTGACATCTTTAAAGGTTAAGATAACCTTGTTTCCTTCGATGGCCATCGATTCGTAAGATGGGCTGCGGGGTGCGATCCCCGCCACTTTGTAGGTGTCGACCAACGCCAGTCGCGCAAGGCGCTTGGCAACTCCTTGCTTGTTGCGCGGGTGAATGTCTTTACCTTCGCCAATGTCGATGATGACCGCCTGACCCGTGTGAGGAAGACGCGAGAGAGTCATCGTTTGGGCTTCGCGCAACTCGGCCCATGCGCTTTCGCCGGGTGTGGGCTTCTCTTCCATAAAGTCGGCCAATTGGACCCAGTAGAAGGGGAATTCTCCCTGGCCCCATTCGTCGCGCCAGCTTTGAATCATGAGGGGGAACATTTCACGATACTGCAGCGCCCGGCCTGCATTTGATTCGCCCTGATACCAGATTGCTCCGCGAATCCCATAGCCGATAGTGGGCTTGAGTGCTCCGTTGTAAATGTTTGCAGGTCGGTGATTCCCCTTCATGTTTCCGTCGGGATGGCCACCGGGGGCTGGTTTACCAGCCGCCTTGGCTTCGGCTGCTTTTTCTTGCCACACGGCCAGGTCGGTCTCGTAGTTTCCTTCGATCGATTCCCAGCGATTCATCAGGGGCTTGTAGAAATCGTTGCTGGCCAATAGGTCACGTCGAATCCACGCTTCGCAGGCACTTCCACCCCAGGCATTGTTGATAAGGCCAACGGGAACATCGAGCGTTTCGTGAAGTTGACGGCCAAAGAAGTACCCCACGGCAGAGAACCCGGCAACAGTCTGCGGACTGCATGGTTGCCATGCCCCGTTGAATGTCCATTGAGGTTCTTGAGTGCCAACATTTGGTACTGTAATCAGACGAATATTGGGGTACTTGGCTGTAGCAATCTCGAGGTCGGGGTCGTCGCTGATGGCAACCGACCATTGCATGTTTGACTGGCCGGAGCAAATCCAGACCTCGCCAACAAGAATTTCCTGGAACGCGATTTTGTTGCTGGCCTCGATTGTTAACTTATGGGGGCCACCCGCAGGATGTGCGGCGAGCATGACCGACCAATTTCCGGCGCCGTCAGCTTTTGTGGTCTGTTTCGCCCCGGCGAAGTCGACGGTGACGCTTTCGCCCGCTGCGGCACGGCCCCAAAGTTTGTTTTGCTGATCTCGCTGCAGGACCATGTGTTCGGAGAAGATCGCCGGGAGGGTGACTTCGGCCTGGGCTATAGCGTCACATGTAAAGGCTGCAAAAAAGCCAAGCAGCAAGCAGCCTGCTGTGCGGATGGAATGTCCCATAGTTCGGTTCCTGTTGTGTTGAAGCGGATTGTTTGGTCGAAGGGGCGGGTGACAAACTCGACAGGCCACAGAAAGGGCCGTCAGGGGAGCACGATGCGAGATTGCTGAAGTCGTGTAATTTCAGCGCCTAGATCGCCAAGTTTGGGCAGGATAACAAAAGGGGTGCTTCCTCCACAACCCGCTAGGAAAGAGTTGTGGCTTGAAGAACTGAGAAACAACCGACAACAGACCCAGGGTGTGCCGGTTCGAGGTGCTGCGAAATGGTGACGCTGGCACAGCTGCGGCAGAGGGTGTTGAGATGAAGTAAATGAAAGGCTACTTCATCTCGACGGGTTGCCCGGTCGATTCGAGGACCGACATCCACAGGTCGCCATAAGGGTCGACCTGGTTTCGCTCGCGAATGGTCAGTTGAATTGGCACATGAACGAAGCGGCCATGCCAGCGGCCGACAACCATTTCCGTGCGACCACTCATGGCGGCATGAACGGCATTGTGAGCCAGACGCAAGCAGTAAACGCTATCGTGCGGATTGGCCGGAACGCTTCGAATCTGATAGCTGGGATCGATGTACTTGAGGTTCAGCTCGGTGTTACGACTGGCGAAGTAGCTGGTGATTTCCTGCTTGAGGAAGAGGCCAATATCTCCAAGGCGCGAGTTGCCAGAGGCGTCCTTTTCGGTGGGGCAGGCCTTCAGTAGTTCCTGTCCGGCCCCTTCCGCCGCCACAATGACGGCGTGGCCACGACTGGCTAATCGCTTCTCCAACAGATGCAGTAAGCCGCGTTCTCCCTGAAGGGCAAAGGGGACTTCCGGAACCAGCACAAAATTGGCATCGTTTTGGGCAAGGGCCGCATAGCAGGCAATGAATCCCGAATGACGACCCATCACCTTGACCAGGCCAACTCCATTAGGTGAAGCAGAGGCCTCGACGTGGGCAGCTCGAATTGACTCGGTGGCGACCGAAAAAGCGGTTTGGAAACCGAAGCTTTGGTCGATGTACATGATGTCGTTGTCGATTGTTTTGGGAATGCCAACCACTGCGATCTTGGCGTTTCGCTCGGCAATGGCAGTCGAGATTGAGAGCGCACCCCGTAGAGTACCATCCCCTCCAATCACAAACAGAATGTTGATCCCCATCCGTTCGAGGCAATCGACGATTTCGTGTGGATCTTGCTGCCCGCGCGAGGTTCCAAGAATAGTCCCTCCTTGCTCGTTAATGCGGCTGACTCGGTCGGGGGTCAAGTCGACCACTTCACGTTGGTAGCGGGGGATGAAGCCCTGATAGCCTTTGCAGAAGCCATAGATTTTTCGCACCCCGTACAGGAACGTCAATTCCAAAACGAGTCCTCGAATAACGTTGTTGAATCCGGGACACAGACCGCCGCAGGTGACAATTCCCGCCCGGGTTTTGGTGGGATCGAAGAAGATTTTCTGGCGAGCACCGGCTGGTTCGAAGCCGGGCAGGTCGGCAATGAGTTCGCCATGCTGCCGGGCAAACGAGGCGACTCCATCAAATAAGCAGCGGTCCGATTCCTCAACGTTGTTAATGGTCGGCTTCCGAGCGGCGAGCATCTCCTTCATTGGGGAATCGACTTTGCAGGGGCCGAGGTTCTTCACATGGAAATCAGAGGGTTTGAGCATGGCCTCTTTCCGGGGTTGGTAGCGCTGTTGCGAGAGGAGTTGGGTTGATCGCGACGTTTGCCGAGTCGGGCGCGAATGCCTGTCACCTGAGGGCATGACAACGTCCACTTGCGACAAACGCGTGGCAGGCTCCTCTCGGGGCAAACAACATGCCGCAAGCGAAGTCCCGTGTTTCCGGCGGACCCGCAGAAATAGAGCCGCGCTTTCAGTCACTGTTGCCTGTTCGATAGGCAGGTTTGGGGTCTGAGTTAGACGTTGGCAATCAGTGACTGAATGCTTTTGTTGTGTCACTCCACCGGATTTTTCCATTCTCCCCAGTGCTCCAGTTTTTTAGGGTGGGTTAAACGACGTCAGGAGCGTAACCCACCGGCTTGGTGAACATTGCTTTTACAGACGGTTCACTCAAAATGCCGCAATTCGTCCCCGTACCAAATGGGGGCGGCAGCGTGGCATCGTCCGAGCGAGAACCAGAACAGCGTTTGGGTGCCATGCTTGCCGCTTTGGGCAAGCATGCGATGGCCT
>JAIXVG010000417.1 GCA_027483145.1 Planctomyces sp. | reverse complement strand
TATGACGCGAACTTCAATAGTGCTTTCACCCCGAGTGTGGGTAATTCTGCTGCCATTGCTGGTGTGCTGGTGTACTTTGGGGACGGCTTGGGGCCAGGCAGTCTGTTTGCCTGCTCCTCGATTGTTAACCACAATGCCAATGGGCGGGCAGGCAGGAACGCAAGTTGAAATTAGTGTCAGTGGCGAGTATCTGGAAGACATCGGAGAACTGGTCTTTTCCGACCCGCGCATCAAGGCAGTTCAAAAACTCGATGAGAATCAAAAAGTCGTTCCGAACAAGTACCTCGTCTCCATTTCGGCAGACTGCGCCGTCGGAATTTACGAAGCCCGGATAATGACTCGCCTGGGACTGTCTTCGTCGCGGATCTTTTCTGTCAGTGCAATGCCGGAGGTCACTCAAACAGCCTCTAATAAGACACTCGCGACGGCAATGAATCTCGAAGTCAATTCCTTGTGCAACGCCGTGATGTCGGTGCGGAGCGCGGATTTCTACAGCTTTGAGGCACGGCAAGGTCAGCGGATCATTGTGGACTGCGCAACGCGAGGCATCGACTCGAAGCTGGATGCAGTGCTGATTCTTGCAGACGCAACTGGTCGCGACCTGCTCGTAGAGCGTCGGGGTGGCGCATTGGACTTCAATGTTCCGGCGGATGGTCGATACATCGTCAAGATTCACGAACTGACGTTCAAGGGAGGCCCTGACCACTTCTATCGGCTCGCCCTTTGGGAATCGCCTGCAAACACCCCCATCGTCCGCCTTCCTTCGACCCGAAGAGTGAATTCGTTTTCCTGGCCACCGCAGTCACTACCCGAACAAGCTAGCCTGAATGAAGTCGAACCAAATCAGAATGCGAAACAAGCTCAGAGGATTTCGCTCCCCTGCGACATTTCCGGAAGCTTCTTCCCTGCAGCCGATGTGGATGTCTTTGAATTTGAGGCAAAGAAGGGCGAGGAATGGTGGATTGAAGTTGCGTCCGAGCGATTCGGGCTTCCAACCGATCCCGCGGTGCTGGTTCAGCAGGTCACTCAAGCTGGGGACATCGAGAAACTTGTCGATCTCGCAGAATTCAGTGATATACCCAGCCCCGTAAAAGTATCCAGTAACGGCTATGCCTATGACGGCCCTCCGTTCAATCCCGGGACTTCTGATGTGCTGGGAAGACTGGTGATTAAGGAAGAAGGTACTCACCGAGTGCAGTTAACCGATCTCTTTGGCGGAACACGAAGTGACCTCCGAAACACTTACCGCCTTGTCATCCGTCGCGCCGCACCAGACTTCGCCCTGGTTGCGTGGGCAATGCACATGGAGTTGCGGAACGGCGACCGAAATGCGTTGTCGAAACCAGTCTCATTGCGAGGCGGCACAACGATGGCTTTGGAAGTCATTGCATTGCGGCGGGATGGCTTCAATGGCGATATCGAACTGGTGCTCAACGGGCTGCCTGAAGGAGTAACAGCCCATGGCCTCAAGATTCCAGCAGGCCAGTCACGGGGAATGATGCTGCTTTCAACCGACCAGAATGCCCCCCGGTCGGCAACTCAGGCATCATTCTTTGGTCGCGCGACCATCAACGAGGACGTCGTGACGCGGCCTTGCCGACTGGCATCATACTCATGGCCAATTCCAGATTCTTGGGGAGAAATTCCTTATCCACGTCTTGTCGCCGACATGCCGGTCTCTGTCAGCGGCATCGACTTCGCGCCAATTACGTTGGCTCCGCTATCACGTGGCGCGATCGAAGCCAAGACTGGCGACAAACTGATAATCCCGTTGGTGCACACTCGCCGCAGCGACTTTTCGGGTGCCACACTGCAGTTGAAAACGATGGGCGCGGGCTTCGAGCAGACGCCTATGTTTGACGTAGATGTCGCAGCCGACGGTTCGCAAGCCATGCTCGATCTTGCGGCGTTAAAGACGCCCCCCGGGGATTATCTCATTGCCTTCTATGGCAGCGCCGTAGCAAAGTATCGCCATCGTATCGCCGACGTTGCGATAGCGGACGAAGTGCGACGAAAGGCAGAAGAAGAACTGAAAGCCGTAGAGGCCGAGATAAGGAATGCGACCGATGAAGCAAATTCCGTCGCGGCCGACCAGAAACTAACCGCCAATCTGGCTATCCAGGCACTTACCGAGCGTCATCAATTGCTGTCAGCAGCATTAACGGCCGCCCAGGAACAACTGAAGAAAGCAACTGAGGTCGCTCAGCCGAAAGATATTGTCGATATCGTCGTATCCGAGCCGATTGCTATTCATGTTCAACCAGCGGAGGCCAAATGAGCCAGCGCATTAATCACCCGGTGACTGAATTCTGTCCTGGACCATTGAATCTGACGCAGCCACGCCGAGATTTTTTGAAGTTTGGCCTGGCGGGCTTTGGATCATTGAGTCTCCCTGGCATTTTGCGGCTGCAGGCCCAGGCAGGTGAGGCAACGGTCGGCCGACGCGAGAAGACGGCGGTGATCATGGTGTGGCAGCCAGGTGGTATGTCGCACCTGGAATCATACGACCCCAAGCCAGATTCGGGCTCAGAATATGCTGGCCCGTTCGGCACAATCGCTACCAAAGTTCCCGGGTTGCACTTCAGCGAGTTAATGCCGCGGCAGGCAGCAATCGCGGATAAGTTCACGATCTTGCGTTCGATGAGCCAGGCTGCGGGCGGTCATCCTGCGGGATCAATGCAGCTTTTGTCGGGCGATCCGGACACTCGCGATAAACCAAAACCGAAATACCCGGATTGGATGACGGTTGCAAATTATCTGCGATCAAAAGCGGGGCCGCGCGAGAATCCGCTACCGAACTACGTCGGAATCAACCCGCCGCTCGAGTACAACGGCCCAGCCTACCTCGGTGACAGCTATTCTCCGCTCACTGTCCACGGTGATCCGAATTCACCAAGTTTTTCTGTTCCCAATATCGGGCTGGCGGATATCGGAGAAGTGCGGCGTTTGGGTCGCCGTACCAACCTGCGCCAAAGCCTGGACAGCCTTGAACGGACGTTTGATAGGCAACGAGAACTGCAGGCTCTCGACGAGTTTGAAGCTCAGGCCATGACATTGCTCACCAATCCAAAGGCCAAAGAAGCGTTCGACCTGACCCGCGAGGACGACAAGACACGAGACCGTTATGGTCGCAACTCCTGGGGACAGCAACTACTATTAGCGCGGCGTCTGGTCGAAGCAGGTGTCGAAGTCATGACAACAAGTTTAAGCGGTCCCCTCTGCGGTCGAGTGCAGAACTGGGATGACCATGCTGTAAATCAGCATTGCTTCGACGCGATGCGGTTCCGCGCTGGAACCTACGATCAGGCGATCAGTGCGCTTGTCGAGGATTTGCACGAGCGGGGCCTCAATCAGCGAGTGCTGCTGGTAGTCACCGGAGAATTTGGCCGTACCCCGAAGATCAGTTATGCGGCCAGCACGGGTGCGGGCGACGCTAGCGCTGAGGCGGGAACGATACAACCGGGGCGCGACCATTGGCCACGAGCGTTCTCGAACCTATGGACGGGCGGCGGCATCCAAACTGGACGGTTTATTGGTGCAACTGACAAACGAGGTGAAGATGTCGTGGAACGACGATGCGGACCAGGCGACTTCCTGGCGACCATTTACCATCACCTCGGTATTGACTCTGAAAAGACGCTTATCAACGACTTTAATGGCCGCCCGACTCCCATCGTCGATCACGGAAAGCCGATCCCTGAACTGATGGGATAGATGCTCACAACGTTGAAGGCGTTTCGCGGCTGCCCGGCCGACGCGGGTATTGCAGTTTAGCGCAACGGGCGACCAACGACAGGTTTTCCATTCGTGTCAAGAATCTGAAAGTGATGAATTCCAGGGCCGCGTTGATCGGTATAGGTCCACACGATCTTCTTTTCGCGAGTCACTTCAAATAGCTTAATCTGCCCGGGCTTGGCGTTGTAAGCTGTGATGACGGTATTGCCGTTCGGCAGCCGTTGACCTCCGCAGGCGTCGGCAAATGGCTTCTCGGCAAAGTCGTCGTTTGATATTTCCCAGATTGTTTTTCCATCCTTGTCGACTTCGATCGTCAGATTGCCAATTGTGCAATTGACGAGTGTATTGCCATTGTCGAGTCGAATGGCTGTAAATGGCCAGTTGGGTGTGGCAACCTCCCATACGACTTTTCCATCTGGCTGGTATTCACGCACAACCTTGTCGAGCAACTGCGGGACAAGATAATTGCCGTTGGCAAGTTTTCGAGTCATTCGGGTTTGCAGGTGGTGGTCTTTTGTTTGTGCCTGGATCGGCACGTCGACTGCAATTGTTCCATCGCGAGTCACTTCCATGATGCGAGGTTTGTCACCTGCTTCGGTCAAAAGAATGTTCCCATTAGCCAGCGGCTCAACCGTATTCACTTCCGATTGAGTCCCTTTAAATTCGAAGACCGTTTGGCCATCGCGAGTCACTTCGACGACCGATCCACCGTCGTTCGATCTGGACACCGCAAGTAGCAAATTCCCATTCGGTAAAACCCAGCCATCGCGAGTCGATTTGGGAAACGACCAAAGAACCTTTCCATCAGCATCTTGCAGATATGTTTCGCCCCCGGTTACGAGAAACCCATGGGAAATTGGTGCAGCGTTTTCAGCGAATGTGATGGAATTCGGGGAGAGTAAGACTGCGGCCACTAACCAGGTCATTCGAAACATGAGAGAGCCTCGTTACGAGTGAAATGCGACGATTGCGAAGAGACTGACAGTTCCCAGGGCATCTCGTCAAGGATCGCGATGATTTGCCTGGGAAAGAAGTTTCAAGCTCGGCTTTGACTGGTAAACCGCCTGCGAGTCAACACTGACGAGATGCCGATCCGACTATTCCCCAGTCACTACAGAAATCGGCAATCGGCCTTTTTAGTTTCGGGGAAACTTCAAGCCCCGCAAAGAACGCTCACCAGCCGCTTCGGGCCTGGGACGACCAAGCGAGTCATCATCAGCGAGCGGAAGCGGTTACAGGGCCGTTCTCGGCCGTTTGTCGGGGGCTTACCGCCACCAATGCCCGAATATGCGAGAGAACCGACAGTCGACCATCGGGTGAAAGTTGGGACCAGACACCGACAAGTTCACGAAGTGTTGGGTCGCACTCAGCTGACAGGTTTCCCCAAGTATCGCCCGTTGATGTCGGGGAGTGCTGCGTATTCTGCTGCTCCACGGCCGCGGAATGCGGTTTTCCAGCTTGGAAAAGTGGTGTCTTCGAATCCTGTATCGCCCATTCCTTGATGCGAAAACCCCTTGAAAATAGGGGTTTATTGCATTCCATAAGGCACGTCGTTGCCCATTTTCGTGAGTTTCTGTGCATCGGTACGGCATATCTTGCTTCACCTGGCCTGGGCCTGTGACGCGCGAAACTCGTCCTGAAATTGCCAAATCGAAATTCGCAGGTGCGCGCGGCCATCGCCCGTGCTTCGCTGCCTCATTTGTTTTGCAGGTCGCAAGTTATCGGGCTGGAATGCGGTTGAGGGTGTAATAGGCTTCTGGGTGGAGAAGGGGAAGATTTTTTTCGGAGCGAAGGCCGCGGCTGTGGAGTTCGTAGACTCGGTCGGCGACGAGTTTGTCGAGGGTGAGTTCTACGGAAAGGCCGCAATTGGCCACGGTGGCCTGCGTGACTTTGGGAACTGAGGTGTCGACTTCGGGGCTGCCGTAGGCACCTTGATAAATGTAGGTGTACGCCAGGAAATCGTAGCTGGCTGGATCGGCCGCGGTGGTTGCATCGACGGGTTGCGTGAAGGTTAAGCGAAAGCCGGCGGGGGTGGCCTCCATGTTCAGGATTTCGAAGGGGATTTGGCCAGTCCAGGTGACTCGATCGAGTGAATAGGGATCGGGGCCGCGCGAACCCCAGCCGCGATTGGTACCGCCGACAAACAGAGATCCATCGCTAGCAAACTCGACTGCCAGAGCGCCGGAACCGAATCCAGCTCGGTACGGGAAGCAGGCCCCTTGATAGTGTCCGTCGATCTCCTCTAGGTAGCAGCGCATGATCGTGCTATCGGATTGATCACCCACGAACAATTGATTGGTAAAAGGGCCGAACTTTCCTGCTGAGACATCGCAGGCAATTCCAGCGGCTGACTTCCCCATTTTGCTATAGGGGAAGAGGATGGCGGCTGGTTCGTATTCGGGGATGCGGGCGGCTTCGGTCATGAAGCGGCTGCCGTCTTTGGGGTCTTGGGGGCGTGGTCCCATTTCTTTTTTGGCTAAGTCGTACCAGCGATTGCCGGCGGGGTGGCCTACAAACTTGCCGGGCTTCAAGTGTTTGAGGCCACACGTTCCGTTCCAGGGGCCTTGGTTATCGGTATAGAACATGTCCCCCTTGTGATTGGCGCCAATGCCACCGGGAGAACGAATGCCGCTGCAAGTGGGGATGGTGGTTCCGTCGGGAGAAACGCGGAGGCACCAGCCGCGGTATTTGTTGTCGCTGCCAAAGGAGCCGGTGAGGCAGAGGACGACCCAGATGTTGCCATCGCGGTCGAACTTCGAGCCGAAGGCATATTCGTGATAGTCGCCGCCAATTCCCCATGAATCGTTGACGGTTTCGAACTCGTCGGCGATGCCGTCGCCGCTCGTGTCCTTGAGTCGTGAGACTTCGCAGCGATGAGTGACATAAAGCCAGCTATCGCGGTAGGCGAGACCCAGGATTTCGTGCAGGCCGTGGGCGAAGCGTTTCCATTTGGCCTCTGCAGGGTTACTGACGAGCGGGTTCTCAATGATCCAGATTTCGCCGCGGCGTGTGCCGTAAGCCAGTTGACCGCCGGGGAGGAACTCGATGGCCCCGGCTTCGAGGTAGGCTTCTTCAGGGATTGGGAACTTTTTGAGGGGGTAGTAGTCATCCTCGGTTTGCTGGGCGAAGGAGGTGTTAGCGCTAGCGAGAAGGCCCAGGACAGCGAGGAGCAGGCTGAAGAGTGGTCGGGCTATCGGGGAAGTCATGGTGATGACCTTGTGAGTGACAGATGATGCGGGGAGGGCGGGGTTGTTGGGTTGATTAAGGGGTGGTAACCGGCTGCTAACGCCGAGCGACTGATTTGTCTGGCTATGGCGGGTGGGACTGTGGCTAGTTACCAGACGTAGTGTAGCTTGATCGAGTTGAGCGGCTGCTCGGGTTTGGTTGGGGAGCTCAGGGGAACAAGAAGTTCTTTGTTTGGGCCATGCTGGCGGATTGCTGCGGATTTGGCGGATGGCACTTCCAGCAGAATCTTCCAGACGCCGTCGATCAGAAATCCATCTGGGGTTGGTTCAATGTTGTTGGCGGTGGCGGCTTTGAAGTGGGCGGATGAGCTGGGGAAGCTCCCCTCGAAGCTGAGCTGTCGCGTTAGCCTGGCCGGTTCGCCGGCTGTGATTGAGGTGGGAATCACTTGGTCGACCACCTGCAGCTGGTGCCAGCGATAGCGGAATGCTGGTTCCTGCTTGTCGTTTAGTCGATACCCCTGGAACTGATATCCTTGATCTCTGGCTGATTCACCGGGCCAGGGGGCATCGGCCGAAGATAACGATGCAAAGGGGACGCCACCCGCCAGGACCAAGAGGTTGTCTCCTAGTGGAGCGACAAAGCCTTGTCCGCGTCCAGTCCAATGACGCGATGCATCGATGAATTGACCCTGCCAGATAGCAGCCAGCCGATTGGTCTCGGCGTCAAACATAACGTTAAGGCCTTGAGGATAGCCGACTGCAATGGCTCGCGCACCCCCATGATCGAGGAAGTTACGATAGATGATGGGGGTATCGGTTGGCTTGAGTTCAATTGGTTCGCGAACCAAACCCTGCGGCACTGCGGCCCGATCACCATCGGTCAGGTAAGACCAGACCGATCTAATCTGCCAGTTGGTATTGCCATCAAGGACATGCGGGATACTTGAGACACCAAACGGCCAGGCGGCTGGCATCCGGGTTCCACGGCGATAGGCTTGAGGGTCCGCGAGGTAGCGGACGAACCAATCTTCGCGCAGACGATTGGTCATGCTGGTCAGGCTGAGTGCCCGAATGCCCGTCGACGCGTGTTCGGCAAAGTCGTGACACTTGATGCACGACAAGGCTTTTCCACCAACCAGCGTTCGACCGGCAGCCTTAATCTTATAGGGTGGCTCGGGGAACTCGGTTGTGAATAGCTCGGGGGTGTCGCGACGGTCTACGTTAATGAGGTCGGCTGGTAATGAACCAAGGTTGGCTTCGCCGTAAACGGGCATTTTGGCCAGCATGTAGTTGCCGCGAACTTTCTCGCCGCTGTTGAGGACATGGCGCAGCCAGTGTTCTTGCAGCTTGTCGCCAACGCCGGTGAGGGCGGGAGGAAGTCGCCCTTCGTCCCCCATTTCTTTCATGGTCGTTTCGAACCAGGCGTTGCGAGCGGATTCGACCCCACCGACATCGTCGCGAGAGTGGCAGGCGTAGCAGTTGAAGGTGAGAAGTTTTTGACGAACGCGATCGTGGACCGTAAGTGCTGTTTTATCGGGGAGGCTCGTCAGGGCGGCTGTCAACGCTGCGACTTGAGGCGTGCTTAGGAAGTAGCGGGGAACTGCGAGGGATGTGGACTGATCGAGGCAACCTTTGGCGGGGTTAAGTTGTGCCAGGGGAGGGGCGACCCAAGGGGTTCCCTGTCGCTGTCCGTCTTCATCGAATTTATGGCAAGAAGCGCAGCCGAGGGAGGAGTAAAGTTGGGCACCACGAATGGCTGAACCAGCGTTGATTTGAGTTGCAGTCGTTTGCTTGGGGCG
>JAIXVG010000399.1 GCA_027483145.1 Planctomyces sp. | reverse complement strand
CGGCTGCAACTGGCCGACGGAGGGCATGTCGAATTCTACTCGGATGCAAATGCACCGACGGCCCCGTTTCAAAAAGCGATACGGGCTGCCAGCGAAAACGAGGCGGGCGATGGGTTCGAGCTGGTTAGCTACGGGCCAAATCAACCAGCCACAATGGCCTATGCAGTTCGTGTCCCGGCTGCAGGCGAAGACCCGACCTACATTGTCGTTTCTGTTCCGCTGGCAAATATCGACGCTGGAATTTTAGCGCTAAGTTCTCGAATCTGGGCAACGGCTCTTTTGATCGGTGCCGTGACCATGATCATCACTTACCTTGTTGTGGGTCGCATCATTTGGCCATTGGAAACGTTGACTCAAGCAGCAGAGCGATTGTCATCGGGTCAGCTTAGCCCGGAAGTTGGCGTGAGCAGTACCAATGAAATTGGGGTTCTTGCCAAAGCGTTCAATCTGATGAGCAGGCAGCTTTCGGCCCGAATCAGCGACCTGCAAACAGAGAGCCGCAAGCTGGAACAAAACAACGAGCAGTTGGCCACCGTGCTGGGGGCGATGGTTGAAGGGGTGGTGGCCATCGACTCGAATGAGCGGTTGATTCTGGCAAATGAAGCGGCCATTCGATTATTGGATCTCAAGCCAAAGTCGATTCAGAACCGCCCCTTCTGGGAATCGGTTCGAATTCCGCAAGTGGTCAAAGTGGTTCGCGAGGTGCTGGATGGGGAATCGACCCAGCGGGCCGAGTTCGATGTTCCGCGAACTCACTCAACGGTGGCGATGGTCGCGTCACCTTTGCCGGGTGACCCCAGCCCGGGGGTCGTGCTGGTGCTCCACGATGTTACCGAGCTGCGGCGGCTGGAAAATCTGAGACATGAGTTTGTGGCGAATGTGTCGCACGAACTCAAGACACCGCTGGCCGCGATTGGTGCATATACTGAGACGCTGCTGGATGGGGCGATTGATGACCCCAAGTATTCGCGCGAGTTTCTGAAGCGGATTGACGAGCAATCGACCCGGCTGCATACGCTCATTTTGGACTTGCTGAATTTGGGTCGGCTGGAAAGCCAGGCAGAGCCATTTGAATTGGTTCCATTAGATTTGGCGCCTGTGGTTGTAGGGAGCCTCGAATCTCACGAAGCGGTTGCCCAGGCCAAGGGAATCTCTTTGACCTGCGTGGGCCTCGATACCGAACTGAAAGTGCTGGGTGATGACGAGGCACTACAGACGATAATTGATAATTTGCTCGATAATGCCCTCAACTACACACCTGAAGGGGGGCGAGTCACGGTGCATGTTCGGCCGACTGGTGATGCGGTTGAGTTAGAAGTGGAAGATACCGGTGTGGGGATCGCCAAGGAGCACCAGACCCGCATCTTTGAGCGGTTTTATCGGATCGACCGCGCCCGCTCACGCGAGGTGGGTGGCACAGGATTGGGGCTGTCGATTGTCAAGCATCTGTGCCAGATCCTGGGTGGCTCGGTACGGGTACAAAGCCAACTGGGTGAGGGAAGCAGCTTTATTGTGACGCTGCAGCGATATGTTCCTGGTGCAATCACAGCACCGGGCCGCGAGCCACAGCTTCCCCAGTCGAACGTGTTCATCAACACGATTTCTCAGGCCACCCCCGTACCGGCTTTGCCCGGGTAGCCTGCCCCTTGTCTCGTTCGTTCGCGACTTCTCTCTGGCCAATCAACGTTTGCCAGGTCAGGAGAGTTGCCGAGGAAAGCCTTCTACGAACCGGGTCCTAAACTCGCTGTAAAAACAAAAAACCCGACCTCTCGGGTGAGAGGCCGGGCAAGTCTACTCGTTCAGAATTCAACCTGGTCGAACCAATCGGTTTGCCTTGCGGCATTGATTGGTTTCGGGGACCAGCGCCGTTGCCACTTGACACGTAGGCGTCAGATGACAGGTCTGGACTGAATCACCCGGATGGTTGGAACGAGAGGGTGGCCGTTGACGGCCAAGTCCGTCGACTACCGCCTAAACGGTACCACCTCGCTGGCGACTACTACTAGGACAGTCCACCAAACCACCTCCCTTCTTTAGTTAAGACACCCGCCCAAGCTTGGGAGCCAGCCCCATACTTGTTGCGGCCTCCGAACCGTCACGCCACGTTTGCGTGAACTGACTGAAATATAACCCTCCAGACACGTTCGACAATAGGAAAGTTCGGACCGGCCCCATTTTTATGGCATCCGCTATGGTGCCTTGCGGCATAACAAACAGCACGTAATTGGGTGAAAGTGGACCTTACTACCAAAAGACACGGGCCGAATCCCTGTCCATTCATGCAGCATGATTGCAGTTGCGAACGGGGCTTTCGCTTTGCTCGCAACTTGAGGGTGGCGATCGCACAGGTTTGAAAGCCCCCCGGGTTAGAAGCCCTACGCATCGGGGGCTTCCGCCATGCGGTTCGCTCCGCTACCCGAGACTGACTTAGCCCAGCTTAAAAAAATGCAAAGGCCCTGAGTTGCGAACTGACCGGCTGGTCAGGCTGTCTCTGTTTCACTTAAACTTAAGGATTGGCAAAGCGGGCTGTGCTGTCGCCGCGGGGCTGGGAAACCAGTTTCGGGGAGGAAAGTCCGGGCTCCACAGGACACGGTGGTGGGTAACGCCCACCGCTCGCAAGGGCCGGGAAAGTGCCACAGAAAACAAACCGCCGACCGGCTGAGGTGGCTTAGCGCTACTTCAGTGCGGGGTAAGGGTGAAACGGTGAGGTAAGAGCGCACCAGCGAACTGGGTGACCAGTCGGCTAGGTAAACCCCACCGGGAGCAAGACCACGCAGAGAAGAGGTTTTGGTGATCGCAAGATTATCAAGGCCGCAGATTGGTTCCGATCTGCTTTCGACTCGGGTAGGTTGCTGGAGGCGATTGGTAACAATCGTCCTAGAGAAATGACAGTACTCGACAGAACCCGGCTTACAGGCCCGCTTTGCCATTTTTGGTTGAGAGTTGGTGGTCAAGAATTTAGGGCAAGATTAACGCTCCTCCCTCAATTCTTCCTTCTCTTAACCCTGAACCCCGAACCCTCAACCAGACAAAGCTCTTTTCATGAAACTGGCGCTGGCGCAGCTTAACCCGACGGTGGCGGACATCACTGGTAACCTGGATTTGCTGAAGGAAGCAGCCCACATTGCCGCTGAAGCAGGGGCCGAATTGCTGGTGACCAGCGAGCTGTTTGTTTGCGGCTATCCACCAAAAGACCTGATCGAGCGACAAGGCTTTGCTGCCCATTGCGATGAAGCGATTGCTCAACTGGCAACTCAGCTTCCACCATCTCTTGGCGTACTCGTGGGGCATCCCACATTGCGCGACGTGCCCAGTGGTCGCGTCGCTAATGGTTGCAGCTTACTTTACCAGGGAAAGGTGCAGGCAACAGTCCACAAGATTCTGTTGCCCAACTACGATGTTTTCGATGAGCGGCGATACTTTCGATCTGCTGCCGTCACCCGATGCATCGAATTTCGTGGCCACAAATTGGGTGTGCATATTTGCGAAGATGCGTGGTTCCATGATCCCGCGCTTCCGTATCTCTCGGAAGCTCATCCGCCAGCAGATCCGATTGCACTGCTTGCTGCTGATGGGGCTGAGGTCTTCATCAATCTTTCTGCCAGTCCGTTTGAAGCTGGTAAAGACCAGACGCGACAGGCGTTGTTTGCCCGGCAAGCGCAGAAGTATCAGCGGCCGTTTGTGTTTGTTAACCAGTTTGGTGGTAACGACGATCTGGTTTTCGATGGACGCAGCTTTGTTTTGAATGCCCGGGGTGAAGTGGTGACTCAACTACCTGGCTTTTCTCGCGGGATTGCAGTGATCGATTTGCAGCAGTTGCCCGATCCCGTTTTCCCAGCCGGTGAAGACCGATCAGGTGACTTGCTTGATGCCCTGATTCTGGGGCTAAAGGACTATATGCGTAAGTCTTGTTTCACCGACTGCGTGTTGGGGTTGTCGGGCGGAGTTGATAGTGCGCTGGTGGCTTATCTGGCTGCGCGCGCCCTGGGACCAAGCCATGTTCACGGGTTATTAATGCCCAGTCGGTATAGCAGCGACCATAGTGTGGCTGATGCAATCGATTTGGCTAAAAGGCTGGGGATTGAGCATGTTACAATCCCAATCGATGCCATCCATGCGGCCTTTGAATCGACCACCGTCGTTGGGGCAGAGCTGGCCAGTGATCCGGTTGGACTGGCAAGTCAAAACCTCCAATCCCGGATTCGCGGGACGATTGTGATGGAACGGAGTAATCACAACGGCTGGCTGGCATTGGCCACCGGCAACAAAAGCGAACTGGCGATGGGTTATTGCACGCTATATGGCGACATGAATGGCGGATTCGCTGCCCTGTCGGATGTCTACAAGCAAGATGTATTCGCCTTATGTCGCTATATCAATACCGTGCGTGAAGGGGCCGAAGTGATTCCCACGCGAGTGATTGATAAGCCCCCCTCGGCAGAGCTGGCCCCCGATCAGTTCGATCAAGATACTCTCCCCCCATACGAAGTGCTGGATGGGATTTTGGCTGGCCTGATCGACAGACAGGAATCAGTGAGCAGCCTTTCTGAGCGTTTCCCCAAAGCCACGGTGGAATGGGTTGCGAAGCGGCTTGATCGGAATGAATACAAGCGGTGGCAAATGCCGCCTGGTGTGAAGCTCTCGCCTCGGGCATTTGGTACGGGCCGACGGATGCCGATGGCAGCCAAGTTCGAGTACCGCTAGCCCGCACTGTTTGCTTCGCTGACAAGATGTAACATACTCTGCCAAGAAGACCCTGCTTCTATGGGTTGATAGCGGGTCAATCGAAAGCATATCAGAAATCGCCGGGTGGTTGATTCACGAAAGCGGAAGGCGCGTCCTCTTGCTGGTTCGCAGCCCAGCCACGAGATGGCAGGGCGACTTGACGCGGGGACCTAGGCCCGGGTGTGATAAGACATCGTTACGCAGCGGAGCTTCGAAAGCGCCACCAGCCGACCATCAAGAATATCGTTGAAAAAGCCAGGAGCATTCCCGAGCAGCGGGCGACAACGAGTGCATCGACGCTTCGTCGCGCTAAGACCGCATCAAAGCCAACTAGCGCCCATGCATGGGGAGTGAACAAACTGAGGTTTTGCATGATGGTGGGTAACCAGTCGCGTGGCATAAAGCAGCCACTGATGGCAGCTAGAATGATCACCATCGAGGTACCATAGGCAGAGACCTGTTGATCGGTCTTAACCAGCGTAGCCAAGAGCAGGCCCAGCGTGGTTGCGGCTAACGAAGTGCATAAAATCATGGGGACCAGGTAGAGAGGATGAGGTCCCCAGGACATGCCGAACAGGAGCTTGCCACATCCGAACAGAACCACACACTGCGCAATCGAGATCAGATAGAACGGCAGCGTTTTGCCAACCAGCACCGACATCGGGCTAATTGGGGCCATTTGTAGTCGGCGAAGTGTTCCCAGTTCGCGCTCGGAGATAAACGACCGGGCCATGATGTTCACCAGAAAGAAGACGAACATCACGGTGAAGCCCGGAACCAAAATCAAATAGACCCCTTCGCCACGCTTGCGAGCTGCATTGGGTGATGGAATTTTGGGAAGAGCTGCTTCCAGTTCTTCCAGTCGATTGCGGCCAGGCGCTGGTTCTGTGGCTTCAACCCCTT
Source organism: Planctomyces sp. (assembly GCA_027483145.1). Classification (GTDB taxonomy): domain Bacteria; phylum Planctomycetota; class Planctomycetia; order Planctomycetales; family Planctomycetaceae; genus JAIXVG01. Next base: position 692 of record JAIXVG010000399.1, on the reverse strand, counting down.
CCTCCTCTGGGTCGGGTTCGTCAGTGAAGTACCGGCGGGTGAGGGCATTTTTGCGACCCACAATTGGCCCCACCATTTTGAAGATGGCTTCGAACAAACCTGCCCTGAACAACTCTAAATCGACGATTGCCAGCTTTGTTTCCAGGGTCAAATCGACCGAATCGAGCCCTTGGGCGAGCCTGCCGTTCTTGACGTCCAGAACATCACTCAGTCGCAGCTCATCCACACGCTCATCGAAGCCGGGGCCTATCACCACGGCTGCGTCGGCTCGCCCGAGGTCGACCATCTGCTGCGCATCGGAAGCTGAGTCGACCAGTTGAACCTTTAACCCATCACGCTTGCGAAATGCTTCAATCAATTGGCCTGAATAGTTCGAACGGCATCCATCGGCGATGACCAGTTTTCTTTGCTGGCCCAAGTCATTCTGAGTAAATAGCTGACCGGTCGACATCCCGACGATGGCGATAAAGACCATCGGCAGGATAAGCAATAACGCTACCGCGCGGCGATCACGAGCCAGCAGCCACAAGTCTTTTCGGGTAATCAACCAAGCGTCGCTAATCATGTTGCAGTCACGTTTTCTTCTAGCCCTTCAGCATTGAACATCAATCTTTTTTTGGGCGTGATGTTCATCCATCTCTCAGGCTGCTTCCTGTTAGCTGAAGGAACAACCGTTCGAGGTTCGTTTCTTG
>JAIXVG010000533.1 GCA_027483145.1 Planctomyces sp. | reverse complement strand
CCCTGGCGGGCTTGCAGGCGAGTCGTCGTAAAACCGGCTCGGCGAATGACGTTGTCGAGACGCCGCTCGCACATCAAAAGCAGGAACTCTCCGGTGTTCCCCTTCTTTCGCCGCGCGATGGAAAAGTACCGGCGGAGTTGCGCTTCACGCAGCCCGTAAAAGTACTTGATCTTCTGCTTCTCAGCAAACGCGACCCCATAGGTCGACAGCTTTCGCCGGCGCTCCGCCATCCCTGGTGGGTTAGGACGCTTCTCAAGCGCCCGTACTGCACCTGCATTCTCGAATACCATCGCCCCAAGACGGCGGTTAACCCGCCCCTTCGGTCCTGAATAACGCCCCATCCAAATTGCTCCCGTACGGTGCTCAGCCGTACACTTCTTGTGCGAAACCGGGAAAATAGTCAGCAAGCCGTAATATCGCAACCTCGGGCCAGTCCGTCAACCAACTTGGAATCACTGTTTGGCGAGCCAGAAATCATTCCCATGCAACGATGCTCTGACTCCCCTTAATGCAACCATCCAATTTTCAGCTCGCAAGCACCACTCGATCTAGCCCAGTTATCCAGGTTTTGGTATCCGGTCGGTGGTCGGGGGGACGAGTCTCTCGGTCCAGTTTTTTTTCATGTTTACCGGCCAGTTCCGGTTCGGAAACCTTTCCCACGGAAAGAATTGCTGATGAAGACCAGCCAACAGCCAAGGCCTCGGGTTGTGTGTCTCTCCCTTTTATCTCTCGTCTCCGTCTCCCTAAGCCTCGAAACGGCTTGGGCAATCGATCCAAAATCGGCCCCCCCTCAACCACCTCCATTGATACTCGTCGACGAAGAGTTGATGCATGAGCCTGCGAATCGCTCGGGCCTGATCTCGGCTGACTTCAAAGTCGATGAGACCTTCTCAACCGAGCAACACGAGTTCGAAACCGTGTCGTCCCAGGATTCTGCCGGCCCTGAGGCTGAGATCACAAAGGCTCGCGAACTCGAGCAAGCTGGAGATCGCTTGGGGGCACTCAAGCAATTGTCGCAAGTCTACTGGGCACAAAACGGCTGGCGTGACGACTTGCTACCCGAGTTGAACCGCTTCGCAAAACCCGTTTTTTTTGACGCGGGAGAACACGCCATCGAGCCATACATTGTTGAATCGGGAGATATCCTGAGCAAGGTAGCCAATCGCTATCGGCTCTCCTGGCAATACTTGGCGAAGCTGAACCGCGTCGATCCAAAACGCATCAGAGCCGGCCAAAAACTCAAAGTGGTTCGGGGTCCCTTCAGTGCAGCCATTAACCTGAGTGAGTTCCGTCTCACCATTCACCTGCAGGGCTACTTCGTGAAAAGTTATCTGGTCGGCATTGGGAAAGATGGCCAAGGGCCAATGGGCTCATTGGCCGTTCTTGATAAAGTCGAGAATCCTCAGTACACCGACCCCAATGGCAAAGTGATCGCTGGCGACGATCCAGCCAATCCACTGGGCGAACGCTGGCTCGACCTGGGCGACGGCTATGGGATTCACGGCACGATTGAGCCCAACTCAATCGGCCGGGCCGCCTCCCGCGGCTGCATTCGCATGCGAGATGCCGACATTGTCGAAGTCTACGACTTTCTGGTGCCAGGCTCTGAGGTCGTGGTCAAGCCATAGAGGCTGCTACAGAACCTGATTGGTGACAAGTTTCGCCCGGCAAATCACGGCCCAGGCTTTTCCACCATAGGGTTTTGAACCCACTGCTATAGCGACGCGTTTACGTCCCTGTATCATGCGCCGCAGTCATCGTAAACGGCCGTGACATTCGCGAATCTCGGTGTCGACAAGTCCTTTACGAGGCGCCGTGTCCCGACACCACCACACCAATCGTCTTGAGGAGGATGTCGATATCCATCCACAAAGACCAGTTTCGAGCGTATTCCTCATCGTTCAACATACGCTCAGCGAACGTCGTTGATGCTCGCCCATTGACCTGCCACATCCCAGTGAGTCCTGGTTGCAAGCGGGCATAGAGGGCAATCGTGCTGCCACAGAGCGGAATCTGTGGCTCGGTAATTGGGCGCGGTCCGACGAGAGACATTTCTCCGATAAACACGTTCCAAAGCTGAGGTAATTCGTCGAGGCTCAACCTTCGCAGGTACTTTCCAACCCACGTAATCCGTGGGTCGTTTGCAAGCTTCTGGTACTTGTTCCACTCGTCCCGAATCGCCGGATCGGTGCGCACTAACTCCTGAAGGACAGCATCTGCATTGACCACCATCGATCGGACTTTCCATACCCGAATCAATTTGCAGTTGTGGCCTACTCGCAATTGTGTAAAGAAAATAGGCCCTTTCGACGTGCACTTCACCAGCAGGGCTATAACAGCCACGACCGGCACAATGATTGGCGAAGCGGCCAGTACCAGCGTCAAGTCCAAGGCTCGCTTGAGCAGGCGGTTGCCGGGCAGGATCAACCGTTCCGTCAATTGCAGCATTCGAGTTCGGCCGACCTCAAACGTCCCTGTCCATTGACGCCCCACGCTTGCGCATTCAGGCACGACCCAAAGCTTAGGAAACGTGTGAGTCAAATCATCGATCAGACGAGTTCGCTCCGCTTCGTTGCATTCCGGCATAGCAAATACAGCTACCGGAGCCGAATGCGCTTCGGCGATTTCTGCAATCTGGTCGACGCAGCCCAGAACATTTCCAGCAATAGCACCTCGCTCAGCTTGCCAATGCGAAGCAGAGTCCTCAATAACACCAATGGGCTTCAGCCCCGCCCCGGGAAACTTTTTGAGCAGGTTCCAGATCTCTTGAGCCCGTTCGCCGCCACCAACGATTAAAGCTGGCATTCCCCACCAAGAGTACCGAGAACAAAATTGCCGGGCAGTACCTCGCCCAAGTGGAATTAGCGCCATCATCAATGCGCCAGCTATCAGCCATGAGCAAACCGACTCGATCGACAGTTGACCATGCAGGAATGCGTAAACGAGGCACGTAGCCATGATTCCGAACAGGATTCGAAACACCTGGCGAATTTCGTTGGCTCTTCCCAAGCCAATCGCCGGGTAAAGTCCGCAGATCATCCCCGCACCTACAAACGAACAAAGCAGCGTCAGTGCCTGTGCTGTCAACGAAGGCATCAGTTCTGGCTGGAAAGAACGTCCCAGAACAAACAATCCACCAATCGCTGCACCAATTGCCATCACATCGCTAATCATCAGCGGAAGTGACGTTGCTAACAAATGGAATACGTATGACTTGTCTCGCTGCCAAGAACTCACCGAGACCGCCGGAATAAACACTCCGGTATTCACCCGGTTGGCAAGTGCTGCCGGGCGGTGCAGGGTATTCGGTTCTGCTGGTACAACCTGGGTCATGAGGCAACTCGTCTCAACAAGGCAGATTTAATCGGTGTAACAACAAACAGTTAACAGGGCCGACGGAAAGGTCAATTCTTCGAATTACCCGCCATTCGGTTTGCCACGGCCACTCCGACAGCTTGACCGTTCGTGCCACGTTTCGGAACCCGGGTCTTTGTTCCGTCTGCCTTGTAAGAATACTGGTACTGGTAGTACTCGTAACCCGAGCCAAACGCCCCCATCTTGGGAACATTGACGATTGTACCGATAACGTTGATGTTGTTCTGTTCCAATTGCGTTTTGGCAAGGAGCGCCGTCTGCTG
>JAIXVG010000615.1 GCA_027483145.1 Planctomyces sp. | reverse complement strand
CGCGAGAACGAATCCGGCAGTTGGAACAGTGGGGGCCTCGTGTCTTGCGAATGAGATTCCCACAGGGGCGTTATCTTCTCGACGCGCTCTATGGCCAGCTATCGACCGTTCCGGGAGCAGAGCCTCAGGCAAGGGTCGTGCGTCGAATCGCGAAGCTCTGTTTCGAGTCCGAAATCGCTCCGCTCCTGACCTCTAATGAGGTGTCCACTGCCTGGGAAGAGGCGGCAAGACTCAAGCTCACACCAATGACAAGCGAGCAGATCATGGACTGGAGCCGCAGTCGCCTGCCGATGTTCGCCCCGGATGCTGTGCTAGACGCCGTTAGGTCGCAGTCACTGAGTCTCCAGATGGACGGCCGTCCGGCACAGTGGTTCAGTCGCACAGAGATTGACCGCATTCTTTACACACTCTCGCAGCAACGCACACCCGTTCGGCTTGAGGAGCTGGTCTTGTTCGACAGGGTCCAGAATGATCCTGGCGTATCAGCCAGTCATCTGACTCGCGACCTCAGCGAAGATAATGAACGCAGCCTTTGGGGACGAATTCGCCGCGATCCGAGGTTTGTGGAGTGCGGGGACCATCATTTATTGATGCCAGCGGAAGGATGTGGATTTGAACGAGTCGATGGTAAATGGATGATCCGCCTTGTTCCTGAAGAAAAATCCAATCCCGAAGGGGAGCGAAAACTCTCCATTGCCGCATTGGCACAGCTGATCGTTGACGGACTCAGCCACCGGGGCATTGCAGATGCGACGTCATGGGGTGTCCACCGCTTTGCCAATGAGATTGTCGGAGAGCATTTCCACCTGCGTCTCGCCGATTCGGTGACTCCGCACGTACTGGCCGACATGCTCGTAAAGACGAGTGATGGTTTGATCCGCTCGATGCGGCGACGGCGACTGCGCTGGGACCATGAATCATTGGGAAATCCCGCTCGCGGAAAGCGTGGATGGGTAGGTCATGTTGTGACTGAATGCGGTCACCCCATGTTGCTGAGCGAGTTGGCGTGCCGCCTACGCGACCAGTACCAGGATTACGCGGACTACGTCGTGAATCAGCTTACGGTGATCGCGGACGAAGATGGCGAGATTGATAATCGTGCTCAGTTCCTCACAGGCTTCGGCCATCGAATTCCCATTGTGGTGTTGCCCACGAACTGGAAAGGCGACTCCAGCCTCGACAGCGTTTCAACTGGCGTTGCCAATCTCATCCGGCGTTTGGCACGGCAAGTTCGCTCCGCACGTCTGAGGCTGGACGAGCTGAACGAGGCAGACTGGTTGAAATCACTGGTCGCAGAGCAGTTGTCGGCAAACGTGAATCTTGCCGACGACGAAGAGGACGAGGCCCAGGAAGCGATTCGAGAGAGCAAGATGTATCCGATCAACGTAACACGTGTTGGTGATTCTCGGATGCCTCGAAGAAGCCCGATCCCTGCCTTCATCATGGTCCACGGGTCAAGGCCGGACAGAACCATCCAACGAGATCAAAAGCCGGAGCGTTGTGACCATTGCGGAGACAGAATCGTTGTAGGCGAAACTTTTGCCGTGGAGAACATCGACCACAGCGAATCGCAATCGCTTCTTTTCCCAGTTGACGACACGGTGCGTTGTTGGTGTTTGAAGTGCATCGACTATGACCATGCCACCGAGTCGTCGTGTGAAACCCCTGCCCGCTCAACGGCAACGCAAATCCAGCCGCTCATCCCGCAGATATGTCCACCGAAGCAGCCGTCGCTTGATGCCGACGATCTCGCGGATCTGCATTCGTCCTCCGATGCTGGTCGCGTCTTGTCCGCTGATCTCAAACGCCCGATTGGCGATCTCCTCGGGTACGCATTTGGGCGCATTGTGGCATGTGCTCCCAAACATCGACCGTGGTCGCTGGCGGAATTGCGACTCTCGAAAGGAGACATTGATTGGCTGAAGGCGCTATTTGAACGGGCAACGGCTTCTGCCTTACGTGAGGTGCTGATTGGCCCATCGCGATTCAAGGATTACTCACGAGAAGCTCAGTTGGGGGCGGTTCTACTCTTGCTGGAGTCTGAGCTGGCGCGACGCCACGCATCGGAAGGAACGCTTTGGTCGGCGATTCACCAGCAGATCGCGTGGATGACAGACGCCAGCCGGTTTCTCTTCAATCACAGGCAGCCGAATTCTCGCCACAAATCATTCCTGGAAGCAGCTGCCAGAGAACTGGGGTTGCGATGCGCTTTCGGAGAGGACAGCGCACAGGAGTGGTATCAATCGGTGGTTCTACAATGCGGATGCTCGAAGAAGAGTTTCGAGTCCCGTTTGCCAGAATGGCTGATCGGCCAAAATACACCGGTCAGTGTCTCCCGATTGCTCGGCACCGATACTCGTTATTCTTCAGCCAGTTTCGCCACTCTGTGGAGAGCCTTGAGAGAGTACAGGCAAGGCAGCTTGGACCGAACGGGCTTGAAGGCGGTCTTAGAATCGTCGCCGTGGGTGCTGGAAGAATGGCACGACTCACTGTCGCGTCTCGCTCGTGCGGAGAGCGGTGCTTCGATTACGGCGGACGGTCATTCCCGATGGCCGAATCCAGATAATGAAGCTCCTTTACCTGTAGATTCAACTGCGCCGCTTTTGGAGAGGCGATTTCTCAGTGAGCCGCGCCTGCGATTGTCGAACCAGGTTCTTCAGTTCGTGTGCAGCGTAGAGGTAACAGACAGCCTGGAGCTTGAAGATGACGCCGACGTTGTCATCAACGGGCAAGTGCAGTCGCGTTTGATTTTGCAGGCTGATGGTTCCTTTGACGCGACACCCAGCGAGATTGTGATCCCGACATCCTCGCCGAAACTGATTGCTGAACTGAGGACATGCTCAGGGGGTACCGTTGTAGCTCAGGAGCTTACCCTCTGGGACGATGACGAAGATGTCGCCGGTTTTGTGATTCGGACAGGGCGACCTGTCGATCCGTGGAACCGTGAGTTCTCGCAGCGCGAAACGCTGCTGATTTATTCCGCAGACCTTCGCATCGAGCCTGCGCGACCGGCCGTTATTACTCTTGGAAACGGAACACGCGTTGGTGTTCGATTGCTTCCGCAAGAAGCCATCAACACGCGGCTATTCCTGGGGAACGAGTTACTTTGGGAACCGGACGCCCCGAGCTTCCCCGGATGGCGCGACAAAGTCAGTGCAAATGTGGAGCTGCGTCCTCGCGAATCTCCAAATCAGTATCGCATTTACGTGTCACACCCTAGTGAAGTCACGGCAACGGCAGTTCGTTTTCGACGGCAGCTCCTTGACCTGACACACGATTCTGCAAACCGTGCAAGCTCGGCATGGTTTCCATTGGATGCCGAGATTCGTCGCGACGAGGCCATTGCTTTTACCGTATTACTGCGATCAGGAGACGAGAAGACCGAACTGCGACGTCGTGTTCCGTTGCGCCTGCCCGGTCACCTCTGGCGGAAAGGGGATTGTTGGGAGGAGGTTCCGGCACGAGCAACACTTGAGCTACGAGAGTTACGAACCGTGGAGTTTCGCTTGTCGCCACCTGAGTCGGCAATTCAAGGAGAGCAGTGGCAACTCTTCGAGGGGCGACGCTGGATAGACTCGGTGAAAGGTCGACCTCAACGCATTTCGGCCGTCGAAGGTTGGGGTGCCCCTGTGATCCTGAGAGGGGCGACATATAACTGCTGTGATCCAGAGCAACCACTTTTGCACGGACTCACCGACCACGGCGAAATCCGCGAAGTTGAGTTGTCCCCAGACGGCGCGGTAACGATCCAGCTTCATCGGCCGATTGCTCCGGATGAGTCACACGCTGTTGTTCTGTTGGATGATCATGGCTCAACACACACCATTGAGTGGAATGAGCTGTGCGAGATGGTGCAAGGCGACGTTGCCTCGACAAGCTGGACTTTGCCGCCAGTGCTTCAGGACAAAGGGCACCGACTCATCGCCTTGGCTATTGCATACGCCGGTGAGCGATTGGGCAGTTGGTGGCAACATGACTGGAGCAACATTTTAGGCCAGCCAGCCTCGCGTAGTGGGGACGACGTTGCGAATTGGGCATCTGGTCTTGCTGATGCACTGCGATGGTTCCATCTACCTTTACTCAGCCGAGAAGACTCACCTCGACTGCGTTCATTTGTAAACGCATTCGCGGTGCCCGTACTGTCAGCCTGGATGACTCAGCATCGCTCACGACAACTCGTTCACGAAGCCGTTGGAGAAGGCTGGTTGAGTGTCGTTCGAGCAGTCTTCTCTGATTGGCTGCCGAGCGTCGAAGAAGCCCAGGGGCTGGACGAGATTCTGGAGCCTGCGCTTTCGAGCGGGACTGACCCGCGACTCATGACAACGACGTTGGCATTGGCTGATATCAGCTCATTGCTGGCAATTCGCTTTGTCCGAGCCGGACTGAAAGGCGATGCCTTCCAATCGGCGAAGATCAACGAGATTCGTGCCTTGCTCGCGGCCATCCGACTGCGAGTCCTTGGACGTGATTCCGAAGAAAGCCTGATCGTTCGTGTCGCACGAGATGTGGCTCGAACAGATGTTCCACCTGAAGGTACGCTCGACTTCGTTCGTGACAGCTTACTGGCGAAATGCCTTCACCTAATCAGCCACCACGAATCACCTGAAGTCACCGACTTGGATCGTTGCAACATTGAAGTCGCGATGCGTCTCGATGCTTTCCGGAAACTTGGCGTCGTGGCCGGTGTGGGGCGTCTACTCAAGGAGTTAGCGTGATGGGGCAGCTTGAAGCACTCACTTTGGTCGGACAGCTTCGACAGCGGCTGGTCGATTTCGGCTTGGACAGCAATTTCGTCCGTGATCCTAGCCTGGCGCAAGTTCTTCGGCAGATTTGGGAGGGGACACCAGATCAAGGCGGGTTGGTCAGCGAACTGTGGGTGCAAGCTGCGTTTCCATCGCGGCCGTCAACGGTCACTCTTGATTCGTTGACCCAGGATGGCCGCTTCAACTCTTGGCTAGCAGATCAGCTTGATAAGTCTGGCGGTCTGCCTCGGTCACGACCGCTCTATGAGCATCAGGCCGAGTCACTACGACTGGTGAGTCAGGAGTATGATCAAGAGGAAAAGCCAGCCGTGCTGGTGACCGCCGGAACGGGCGCTGGCAAGACAGAGTCATTTCTGCTGCCGATGCTTAACATGCTGGCGGAAAAGGGACGTGAACCACAAAGCGAAGGAACGCGCTGCCTCATCCTCTATCCGATGAATGCCTTGGTGAACGATCAGGTTGATCGACTTTACGGCTGGCTCAAAGGGCAAGACAGGCTACGACTGTTTCACTTCACCAGCGAAACGCCAGAGAACGTCAAGGCGGCACAGCATGACGGCGTTCCAGTCTGGGACCGGTGCCGCGTTCGCACTCGCCAACAGGCGCGCGGGCTGGAAGACGAAAACGGGAAGCAGATTGATACCGGAGCAATTCCACCGATCGCGCCGGACATCGTCATTACCAACTATTCGATGCTGGAGTACATGCTCTGCCGTCCGCAGGATTCAATCTTTTTCGGCGACGCGTTGCGCTGCGTGATCCTCGACGAAGCTCACCTCTACACAGGCGCATTAGCAGGTGAGATTACGCTGCTGTTGCGACGATTGCTTGACCGTTGCGGAGTCACGTCATCCCAAGTGCTGCACCTGGCGACGTCTGCAACGATGGGTGGCAACGATGACGAGTTATCAGGCTTCGCAGCGACACTCTTCAGCAAGGACCGTAAATTGGTTCGTGTCGTCCGCGGTGTAAGTATTCGCACCGTTCCCGCTGGACCGGAGTTGCCGCCGTCAGTACCGCCGACACCGAGCCAGGTTGTCGAGGCTGACTGGCTATCGGAAGCAACGATCAGGTCGGACGAGAACGGTCAGGTTAAGTTGGCAGCCAATGCAGCCCAATGCGACGCGTTACTCGAACCACTCGGCTTACTAACCAGTCGTGAGTCCGTCGTCGCAGCACGACAGCTTGCGGAAGACAAGCCCGCTCGGATGCTGCATCTGTCACTGGCGGCGGCACCGCTCGTGCGACGGCTGGAGACCGTTCTCTGGGAACAACCTCGATTGAGACTCAAGTCACTGGCTGCCGAACTTTGGGGAAGTGACGTTCCCAGATCCGAGACCGCGACAATCGAACTGCTGCGTCTAAGTGCCGCTGCACGACAGAGCATCGACGAACAGCCACTTGTCCCGCATCGATTGCATGTGTTGACCCGTTTGCCATCAGAAATGCGAGCCTGTCTCAATCCAGACTGTAACGGGCCTGCAAGTCTGCGGTGGGCCGGTCTCGGCATCGTCGCCGAAGCTGGGGCTGAAAAGTGTCCCTACTGTCAATCTTTAACTCTCGAAATCAAACGCTGCGAGAATTGTGGCGAGGTGTCTTTGGAAGCATGGCAGACAGGCGCAGCCCTGGCCGGAAGTCGCCCCGCTCAACCAGTCGCTTTACAGACAAAGACTGAGGAGCCGGAACGGCTTCATCTTTGGCCTGAACACCGTGCAGCGCAGGTGCCAGGCGACGGTACGCGACGACCGACACTCAAAGTCAATCCGGCATCGGGCGAGTTAGGCGGCTCAAAGTCTTCCGGCGTTCCACTGATGCGACTCAATGACTGTCCGAATTGTGGAGCAGACGTGACGACATGGAAGAACACGGGAGGCAGCTCGTCAATCGGACTGCCCATCGTCGCGGAAACGATGCTGGCCGAGTTACCCGAGTTTCCGTCATCTGATCGCCCCTGGCTGCCGGGACGAGGGCGTCGTTTGCTGACGTTCAGTGACAGCCGGCGCGAAGCGGCCAAGCTCGGCCCGCAGTTGTCGCAGCAGCATGAACGCCGAATCATCCGCGCCGCGTGGGTTCGATGTGCATTGGAGACACCTCCAATCGACGACGCTTTAATCCAAGACTTGGAGTCGGAGATTAACTCACTCCGGAAGCGACTCACGACCGAGGAAATGTCCGACGCACAACGTCGCAGAGCTGAAAGTCGATTGACGACCGTTCAACAGGAACTGGTTGCTGCAACATCGGGTGGGCGGCTTGCTGATTGGACTGCCACAGTTGGCGAATCGAAGTTGGTGATGGAACTGCTCGACCGAGAGTCCGCCGCACAGCACCGTAGTGACCAGTGGTCTCAGCAAAGATTTGAGGAAAACGCCAAGCGTGTCCGCAAGTCCCTCCAATCCAGACTAATGAACGAGTTGGTGAAGCCGTATCGTGGATCGTCATCACCTGACGACATTGGGTTGCTGGAAGTGTCCTACCCTGGTCTTGATGCCGTTGCTGCACCAGGCGCACTCATCGGCAGCCTGCCCGATCCCGCGACTCGATCTGCGCTGACCGCCTGTTGGTCGGATTTCCTCGCGGCGTTGTGCGATACCTTGCGAGAACAAGGCGTCGTGACATTGGGTGACGACGATCTTGACGAAGCATACGGAGCCGATCACGTCGGGCGGATCGGCTTGTGGTGCAGTAAACAGGATGCCTTGGAGTATCGTCTGATCCGCTTCATCGGCGAGACCGAGCGTCAAACTCGCGGCCGGTTTGCACGCGCCGTCTTGCAACGGATCGGCGTCTCCGATGACGTTCCGCAACGAGCGGACGAGTTGCTGGAGGTCGCGTTCACGACGCTGCTCGGCATGGCCCATCGCGGCGATGTACCTTGGCTCGAATACGCATCCGATCGCCAAACAGCTTCGCGTGGGGCGGTGCCAGCTGTGCGAATCAAGTTCTGTGAATTGAGCATCCGCCGTCCGCGACAGCTGTTCTTGTGCCCGCGAACGGGTTGGGTATGGCCACGCAGCGTAGCCGGTTGTGCTCCGCGAGAGGGCTGCACGGATCTCCGTCCAACTACAGACAAAGAACTGGACGACTCCTCGCGTTTCTTTCGTGAGCGGAGCGAATATCGGTCATCAAAAGTCTTTGAGACGGCGGTCTGGGCCGAAGAGCATTCCGCTCAGCTTTCTCCGGGAGAGAATCGCCGCCTGCAAGACCTGTTCAAGGCCGGGCTTCGCAACATTCTGAGTTCGACGACAACACTGGAATTGGGCATCGATATCGGTGGACTCAACGCGGTCTTCCTCAGCAATGTTCCGCCAAGCAACGTCAACTACATGCAGCGTGGTGGACGGGCGGGACGACGCGCTGACGGTTCGTCTATTGTTGTGACATTCGCCCGTAACCGGGGATTTGACCGGGACGTATTTTCACACATGGGGCAGTACCTCGAACGATCAATTCGTCGTCCCGATGTCCTGCTCAACCGTAAGAGATTGGTCGAACGTCACATCCACGCGATGCTGCTCGGTGAGTTCTTTCAGCAGGTGAGACCGACGACGACCCATGTGGGAGCGATGCGAGCCTATGGACTGATGGGCCTCTTCTGCGCCGTCCCCTTGCCCCCATATTGGGACAGTGCGTCAAAGCCCGAAATGCCAACCATTCGATTCTCGGCGCACTTGTCTATCGAACCAAAGTGGTGGAATGCGAACGCCAAATCGCTGGCGGAGCAATTTCAAGCGTTTCTCACGTGGGCGGCCGGACCGGAAGCGGAACAACTGCGACGACGTACGTCACATCTGTTGGAGGAAACTCCGTTCGCTTCGCACGCAGACGCTCCGACTTGGCCGGCGCTAGTCGCCCAAGTTCAGGCTTGCTACTCAAAGGCGATTGCAGAATGGCGAGCGACCTACGAGAGCTTGCTTGACGCGTGGCGGCAGGCGGATGACTCGACAGGGAACTCGCGACGGCAGGCCAATGCTCTGCGATTCCAAGCAATGGCCTTTCATGAGATGACAGTTATTGAAGCACTGGCGGACGAACAATTCTTGCCGCGTTACGGATTTCCGATTGGTCTGCTGCGGCTGCGGGTGTTGACAGTTTCGGAATCAGACAAGCCCGACGCGAAAGCCTACGTCAGAGAGGAAGACCAATACCGTCTCGAACGTCCTGGTATCCTAGCGATGCGTGAGTACGTTCCCGGCGCGAGTTTTTTCGTCGGAAATAAAGTTGTCACGTCGCACGGGTTGTTGAAGCACTGGACGGGAGAGAATCTCAACACCGCAATCGGCTTTCGCGGTCAAATGGCGGAGTGCGTCAACGGCCATCGGTTTTACTCATTTAACGCGGACCTCGGGCCGTGCTCGGTGTGTGGTGCCGCCGAACGCAGGGCCGAACCGCAACCATTGCTCTTTCCCCGCTTCGGTTTCAGCACGGCAGCTTGGGACCGTCCGCAATTTCGTGGCTCGCCCACGCCACCGATCGGTAAGCCTGAATTGCTGACTATCCCCCGACTCGCCAATGCGCGTCCCGACTTCGGTGGGTTGAAGGGAGTCGTGGCACGATATCAGGAAGACGGAGAGCTGCTGGTCATCAACTCCGGATCGGGGGGGCGGGGCTTCGCCGTTTGCTTGAACTGTGGCTATTCCGAGAGCGAACTCTCCTTGTTCAAACGCAACCCAGATGATTTGCCGAACTCCTACGAACAGCACGCTCCATTGCAGTTTGCTCCAAAGAAAAGCGGTGCCTGGGTTGTCTGCCGGAAGCATAACGGAAAGCACGACCTCCGACGGCAGATGCTGACGGCACGGCAGGTCACCGACATCGCGATCATCGACGTGCCACAACTCGTCAACGCCGATCTCGCCGTGGCTACCACGCTCGCACATGCGTTTCGGCTGGCAGGGACTCAACTCCTGAGCCTCGACAGCCGCGAAGTTGGTTCCTTCGTGATGTCGACGGACTCTGGCCCGAACTGCGGTCTGGTCCTGTTCGACACTATGCCGGGAGGCGCGGGGCATGTCGGTGAGTTGCTTGAGTCAGCCAGCGAGTGGATTGAAAGGTTGACTGACGTTCTGTTCGTCAATCAGGCCCATCACGAACGCTGTGTTTCCGCCTGTCTCGATTGTTTGTTGAGCTATGAAACACAGTTTGACCACGACCTCGGGCTACTTGCACGCGAAGCCACGTGGGGCTTCTTGCAAAGTCTTCGCACCAACCAGATGTGGACTCCCGGAAAGCCATTAAGTCCGACCCGCGCGCCAGTGTCGTCTCCGAGTTCCCCAGCACCTTCAGATGAGGATCGATTGGAGAGAGCACGTCGGAGGCGAAAGACGTAGTCTCTGTTGCCACCGCTGAATACTACCGCCATCCACCTTCGTGTGTGCATCTGTGATGTACTCACTAAAACGCAGCCGAAAACGCGCCATATAATGTGATGCCCCTGGCATAGTTCTGGGCGGCTCGCCGCGAGCGAACAGCAGCCTCGTGAGGATCGGTTTTTGACCGGTCTTCGCGAGGCTGTTTCGTTTTCTGGGGTGGCGGCTTCTCAGGTAGGCGGGACCGATGGTCGGTTCCGTGCGGGATTCCACGAAAGCGGAGGAACAACAAAGTGTCGCACATTGTGCAGATTCAGACGGAAGTGCGGGACCCGGTTGCCATTCAGGTGGCGTGTGGTCGGCTCAAGTTGCCGGAGCCGGTGTTCGGCGAGACGAAGCTGTTCACCAGCTCGGCGGTCGGGTGGGCGGTACGGTTGCCGGAATGGCGGTATCCGGTGGTCTGCGATGTCGTCACCGCGAGGATCGCGTTCGACAACTTCGGCGGACGCTGGGGTGAGCAGCGGCATCTCGACCGGTTCCTGCAAGGGTACGCGGTCGAGAAGGCTCGCATCGAGGCTCGGCGGCGTGGTCACACCGTGACCGAACAACCGCTGGCGGACGGATCGATCAAACTGACGATTCAGGTGGGAGGTGCAGCTTGAAGACAATCGAAATCATCATCGCTCCCAACGGGCAGTCTCGTGTCGAAACCAAAGGCTTCATCGGGAACGAGTGCCGTCAGGCGAGCCGGTTCGTTGAGCAGGCTCTCGGACAGCAGACCGACGAGCAACTCAAAACGGAGTTCCATCAGTCTGCCACCAGTCAGCAACATCTGAAGGAGGGCCAATGACGACCACGCCGCGCCGTCGAGTGTTGCGACCGACCAAGGCAACGCCGGACGATTCCACTCGGCAACGCTCCATCCACAAGAAGCGAACGCGACTCCACGACGAACAGCAATCGCTGCTCAGGTGGATGTCGCGACTCAAGCGAGCGTTCCACGCTGTTGAGAAGCAGCAGCGCATCATCACTCGCCTCGAACGGGAACTCGCTCGCCTCGAAACCCACTGAGCCATTCGGCTGAGTGCTCCCCGTTGGTGGACCGTCGCGTCCGCCTTCTCCTATCCACAACCCGTAAAGGAACACCCATGGCGCTCACTGAGCAGCTGGCGGAGTACGTGCGTGCGTGCTTCACGGCAATTTGGATCGAAACGCACGAACAACACGAAGCGGCAGCGGCGATCGCGCAGCTCTGCCAACGGGAACAGTGGCGACTGGCCACCTGGAACATCGACCAGGGGCTGCGCGTCGGCGGGGCTGCCGTCGAACAGACGGGCGGTGATCCGCTGGCCGCGATCCGCTCGGTCAACTCGCTGGCGACGGCAGACGGGACAGCCCTGCTGGTCCTGGAGAACTTTCACCGGTTCCTGTCATCGGCGGAAATCGTGCAGGCTCTGTCCCAACAGATTCTGGCGGGCAAGCAGAACCGCACGATCGTCGTGATCCTGGCTCCTGTGGTCCAACTGCCAGTCGAACTCGACAAGCTGTTCGTTGTCATCGAATACGGACTGCCGGATCGAGACCAACTGGCGGAGATCGCGAGGGGCATTGCCACGGAAGCCTCCGAATTGCCGAGCGGGGCGGAACTGGAGACGGTCCTGGATGCGGCGGCGGGGCTGACGCGGCTTGCAGCCGAGAATGCGTTCAGCCTGTCGCTGGTTCGGCAGGGACGGATCACGAGCGATGCCGTCTGGGAACTGAAGTCCGGGATGCTGAAGAAGTCGGGCCTGCTGGAACTCCATCGGGGCCAGGACGATTTCAGCAGCCTGGGCGGGCTGGCCTCGCTCAAGAGTTTTTGTAAGCGGGCTCT
>JAIXVG010000183.1 GCA_027483145.1 Planctomyces sp. | reverse complement strand
TCGGCATGAGCGATGATTCCCGGTGGGACCAGTAGCTGGCGGCCTGAAAGATCGGGGTTCGCCAATTGCTCAACGGTTGCCCAGTCTGGTCGATAGGTTTAGCATCACCAGTTATGACGTGAGGTTTGGCGACTGGAGGCCGGGTGTATCAAACAGCCAATCGGCTGAATGTCGCATTGCGAGATTGCGTGCAACGAGAGGGGCTTCAAGATGGTTGAAGAGCAGTTTCGGATTCCTCGCCGCCAGTTCCTCAGCGGAAGTGCCGGGGCGATTGTCACCGGGCTGGCGGGGGCTTCGCTTGTGGCTGAAGATCGGCCATCGGCTAAACAGTCTTTCAAGAAGAAACAAGAACCTATTCCTTTGGCGGGGCCAGCGCAGTCCATGATTCCGGTCATTGATACCCATCAGCATCTGTGGGACCTCGATATTCTGCGGCTCCCCTGGCTGGGTGAGCGTGGTTCCAGCCCCCTCGCCAACAGCTTTGTCACCAAAGACTATCTGGCCGCCACAGCTGGATTGAACGTCGTGAAGACAGTCTACATGGAAGTGGCTGTCGCTGATGACTACAAACAAATCGAAGCTGACTATGTGATCGATCTGTGTCAGCGGGACGATAACCCGATGGCTGCAGCGGTTATCTCTTATCATCCCGGCCGCGATGGCTTTGAAGAGTTCGTCAAGCAGTACGACCATCATCAATACATCAAGGGGATTCGCCAGGTTCTGCATGAAAGCCATACCCCGCCGGGGATGTGCTGCGACGACAAGATTGTCCGGCGAGTTCAACTGTTGGGCGAACTGGGCATGAGCTTCGACTTGTGCATGCGTCCACAAGAATTGAACGATGGAGCCACCTTGGCAGAGAAGTCTCCCAAGACGCGATTTGTCCTCGACCACTGCGGCAATATGCCAATTCAATCGGTAGACAAAGCACTGCGGGCCACGTGGGAAGCGGGGATCAAGCGGTTGGCCAGTTTGCCGAATGTGGTCTGCAAAATCTCCGGGATTGTCGCTTCAGCAGAGCGGCCCGAGTGGACCAATGCCGAACTGGCGGGTGTGATCGAGCCGGTGATCGAAGCATTTGGCGAAGACCGCATCATGTTTGCGGGGGACTGGCCTGTCTGCACGACGAGAGCGACGTTTGCTGAATGGCTCAACGCCCTCAAAGTAATTGTCAGCAGTCGGAGCGAACGCTTTCAACAGAAGCTCTTTTTCGATAACGCCCAGAAGTTCTATTGGCCGGTCGGGTAGTATTGGCGTTTAGCCCGATGCAAACGGCCGCCAAGCGGCTGAGCGCGGCGGGTGGCCAGGGCGCTGTTTTGGAAGCCCCGGAATGAGAAACCCGACTTATGGGGGCTTTCGCTGCGCGGGGCGTCAGCGCCACCCAAGGTTGATCTTGCCAAGCTTGACAAGGGCGAAAGCCCTGACAAATTGGTGGAGGGCACGACCTGCGATGACCTGGCTGCTAGAATCGGCATGCCGACACCGGGCGCAGCGGTGTCGGGGGCGTGATAGATCGACTCACTTTCAATCGATTGGGCCAGGCGAGTGACAGAACTTGTTTTGCTGGGAACAGGGACCAGTCATGGGATACCAGTGATTGGTTGCCAATGCGCGGTATGCCAATCAACCAATCCCCGAAATCAGCGGTATCGATCAGGGGTCGCGGTGCATGCTCCTGGTGGAACGTTTCTAATCGATACAGCCCCTGAGCTGCGGCTGCAGCTTTTGCGAGAGAAGATTCCACTCGTCCACGCCGTCATCTACACCCATGCCCATGCCGACCATTTGTTCGGTCTGGATGATCTGCGGCTCTTTGGTCACGTTCTAGGGAAACCTGTCCCCCTGTATTGTGAAGAGAACGTCGAAGCCCAGATTCTGGCGTCATATGCTTACGCGTTTGCTCCACCTGGCGAGCCGCTGCATCCGGGGGCGCTGCCACTGTTGACGCTGGAGCGTATTGGGACCGAGCCATTTGAACTGCTGGGTCAAACGGTGCAGCCGATTCGGCTAATTCATGGTCGATTGCCCGTGTTGGGCTTTCGTTTTGGGAACGTCGCATTCTGCACCGACGTCAGCCTGATCCCGGACGAAAGCTGGCCCTTATTGGAGGGGCTGGACGTTCTGGTTCTCGATTGCCTGCGAGAGTATCCCCACGCCACCCACTTTGGCCTGCCGCAAAGCTTGGCTGTTGTTGAACGGGTGCGGCCGAAGCAGACCTACTTCACCCACGTCTCGCACCACTTGGACTATGACGCCACCAACGCGAAGCTCCCGCCAGGTGTTGCCTTGGCCTACGACGGCCTGCGGATCGAAGTCGCTGGTTGAAACGTCGGTCGCCGGTGTACGCGGTTGAAGGACGCCAGTCGGGAAGCATGATATGTGGTTTCGCCGATCAAAGCAGAGAGAAATCCCCCAGCGTTCTACGACGATAGCCTGTCATGACGGCTGATAAACGACAAAACCCCCAACTGGCTTGGCAGCCAGTTGGGGTGGTGAGGTTCACTCGCGGAAAAAAGTGTTTTCGATTTGTGCCGTCAAAAGGATCCCGTAGTCAGGCAGCACTTTTTGAAAAGCTTGCCAGACACGCAGGGGCATAAGTCGTTCCGGCCTAGCTTCTCTTCCAAAAGCTTATTGCCGTGTACGATTCGAGTACAACGTTTGACGTGCGTTTCGGACGGATAGCCGCGGCGGCGCTTGCTCATCGGCTCAAAAGGAGACTTGGTCGTTGAACTCTGAAAACTGCATGGGACACCTCCATATTCCATTGGATCATGAAACCTGAACCACTTGGCGATCTGGCGGACAGGCGAAGTTGAAAAAGGTTCGCGGCACTGTTCTGAGTCATGGGGATTGCGCTTGGTTGGACGAAATAGCAAAGTCAGTGCAGGCTGCTTAAATGTTGCTTAGTTGGCAGTG
>JAIXVG010000554.1 GCA_027483145.1 Planctomyces sp. | reverse complement strand
TCTGGTTAGTGCTGCATTCTCGGGGCTTGGATTCCTTTGCTGGCAACTCCTTGGCGAAGATGTCTTTCCACTCATCGGGGCATCAGGGGCGGTGATGGCCGTCATCATGCTTTACACACTTCATTTCCCCCGGCAGCAGATCGGCCTGTTTTTTGGCCTGCTAGTCGTCGAAATGCGGTTCCTGTTGATGTTCATCATTATCTTTGAAATGTATCCCGTTTTGCTGGAGATAGGTGGTGCTGGCGGCCCCTCTCGCATCGCCCACTTCGCCCATCTATTAGGCCTCGCTTTTGGCTGGGCCTACTATCGCTACGAGTGGAAGGTAACCAACTGGTTTCCGTCGCGAGTCTGGAACGGAATCACCTCACTGGCCCGCAACCCAAAACGGTGGTGGAAGTCACGGCAGGTACGAAAGCAGTTGAAGGTTTATCAAGCGAGTAGTTCCGCCACTCCATCCCTCGAAGATGAGGTCGATCGAATCCTGCAAAAGATCTCAGACGTGGGTGAAGCCAACCTGACTCCCGTCGAGCGAGAAACACTGACTCGCGCCGCTCGAGAGTACCGGCAGCGCGGATAGCCACCGCAGCAGACCGGCCGAACGACACGCCGTGCAATCGGAAAGCATGCCTACGCTTGTTTTGCGCCGCAGTACAGCATCAGCCTGACTGCCACTAACCCTGACTTTTCATGTCGGGTGGGCCGACCAGTCGCCAGACAGGTCGCGTTGCGAAGTAACAGGATGCTGCGGCATCCGCTTTCGCCGATGTTTCAGCTCATAACAAATGTTCGTTTTCCGATGACCATTCACTCACACACAATTCCAGGGTGTTGCTGGCGAATTTGTTACAAACCTTTAATAGCATTGAGGTTACATCGAGCATTTCCAGCAACGTCTCTCATTCGGGCTAACGGCTATACAGGCTGAAACTCAAGCCAAGCGTCGGCTTCACGCACACCCTAACTAACAAGGGTAAACCCCTAGAGGCTTCCACGTCGATTCATTGCCCCCAAATCGGTCAGGCTTGCCCGATTTCTCGACGAATTGCCCCGGACTCGCTTGCAAACCGCAGCAGTTGTTGGACGAACTCTTCCAAAATCCGTGGGCGTTCGAGCGGTATTCCCATTCGAAAAAACTCCAAGTTTGCCTGAACCGGCCCAAGTTTCACTTTCTCGAGGCCAGGAAGATGCCTGCTCGCTTGGCAATTTTGACAATCCGTTCGGGTTTCCCAAGGGGCCTTGGCACGGCAGTTGCCTTTTGTGTGACCGACAAAGTATCCGGGCGAACTGTCGCATCAAGTATCTGCCAATCCTTGGCCTCGAATTCTTTTCGATCCCCGGAAGCAATTCACCTCTACTTCTTCCCTCTGCCACGCCTCACGCTTAATTGAAGCAGTAAACCCTAATCCGTTAATGACGAGGTCATGATGAGCATCGTCGCAAATCGAAGTGACATGGCGAGCAACTCGACCATCCACTTCGAGCAATTGCTGCTAGGAGATCTGCAGTACGAGTTGCAAGAACTCGATAGCATCGAGCGGGAAGGCTGGCTGCTCGCATTGCTTGATAAGCTGCTGACGCTCAGTTCCCACGCGCCTGCAACTCCACCCAAGCAGCCTCCTCACTATCTGGTGGCACTCAATCGTTTCGTCCCCGTGGCCAGTCTGGAACCATCACCAATCAGCCGTACCGAGCTATTCAAGAAGCTGCGAAAATTGCGAGATCGCATCGCTCACCGGAGCAGCTATCAGATATTGGCGAATGAAGTGCGTTGCGATCTGGCGACTCACCTGCAGCGTCAAACCCCAACTGACAACATCTCTTGAGGATTCGTCCGCCAGCTAAAGCTCAATTCAACATACAGGGAAGTGGGAAATCGCCAGTTCGAGCTGTTTTTTCCAACCATCAGGCGTCGGCCATCAACAAAGCCATCAACCGAATTACTCGGCTGGTGGCTTTTGCTATTTCTGAAATGGCCACACATTTTCGCGTGGCCCCTCAGCGCAGGCAATTTGCAATCAGCCCTAGGTAACTGGACGCTACTTCTTCAACTGATCCCGAATTTCGGCCAACAGCTTTTCGGTTGGCGTCGGTTCCGGTGGAGCAGATGGGGCGGCTGGTTTTTTGTTGATGGTGTTCATCACCTTTACCAGTCCAAAAATGCAGATAGCGATGATCAGAAAGTCGAACGACGTCTGAATAAAGTTACCGTAGTTGATGGTAGCCGGATCGAGCGTCTGGTCGGTACCCGGGATGGGGAGAGCGGGCAGCTTGTACTTCAGGTCGGTAAACTTCACACCGCCGATCAGGTACCCAATTGGCGGCATCAACACGTCTGCAACCAGCGAGTTGACAATCTTTCCGAATCCTGCCCCCATAATGACCCCGACCGCCAAATCGACAACGTTGCCACGCATGGCAAAGTCTTTGAATTCCTGAATTAATCCCATCGCATCGACCTTTCTGAAAGGTGATTAGCCGAGCCTGTGAAACTTGTGCCCGCAACAAACTTCGGCAGGCTATCGTCTCAGAATGGACGAAAGCAATCACAATTTGTCGAAACGCAAACCCGCTTGCTGGAAAACAATCCCCTCTGGCCACACAATTTGTGTTTCAAGCGACGTTTGGCAACAACTCAGGAACAACGGATGAAAATCGCGGTCATTGGGGCTGCCGGACAACTGGGAACCGACCTGGTTAGCCATCTTGCGAACGATCGTCAGATCGAACTGCATCCACTCACTCACGCTGATATCGAGTTGACTGATCCAGCTTCTATTGAGCAGGCGTTCTCTCAATCGAAGCCCGACCGAATTATCAACACGGCCGCCTACAACCTCGTCGACAAAGCGGAAGACGAACCC
>JAIXVG010000043.1 GCA_027483145.1 Planctomyces sp. | reverse complement strand
CAACAGAGGGGATGGAGCTGTTGCCCCGAATGCCCGTCATTCATTTGGTGCTTTTACGGATGGAACGTCAAATACGCTTCTTGTTTCCGAAGTTAAGGCCTGGACACCCTATCGCCGTAACGGTGGCCCGCCGTCAACCAGTATTCCGTCCCTGATCGATTGGCCAGCCGTCGTCGCTTCCGCACCAGATTTCCGAGATACAGGGCATACCGAATGGCCCGACGGTCGCGTACACCATGCAGGATTCACGACGGTTTTCGTCCCCAACACCCTAAGCCCGTGCGTCAATGGGGCCGTCAACTATCCCGAATGTGACTACAACAGTTGGCAAGAAGGTCGCAATGGTTCAGCCGGGTCACCCTCTTACGCTGCCATCACATCTCGCAGCTTTCATAAAGGAATCGTCCAATCGCTGCTCGTTGATGGCTCGGCTCGAACCATCAGCGAGAACATCGACCTCTCGATTTGGCGCGCATTGGGCACCCGGGCAGCTGGAGAAACAATCAGCGAGTACTAAAGACGGGGGACACTCGCTTGGAAGAGTAATCGCTACTCGCTCAGCTCAAAGGCAAACTCGTTCTGTTTGCCAGCAACCACACTTACCGCCAATCCAGAGGTCGCCGTTGCAGCGTACTTCGATGGAATCCGAAACTCTTTCTTATTCTTCTTTCTAGCTGCGGCCAAGGCAGCGACTCGATCGAGGCGAGCTGTCTTCTCAGCCATATTGGCTCGCATTCGCTCGTCGGGGTCGACAATCCCTGAATTATCAGCCACCGGCACCTCGGCTTCCACTGTCGTCCAGTCATTGGCAATCAAGGTGAGCGTCACATTGCAGGGACCCACCGGAGCACCATCTTCATTTCCATACGAAGAGAGCACAAACTTTCCCTCACTATTTGTTTTGCCACCACCAATTAATGGGCATTTCTCTTGGATAAAACAGACCGATACTCCTGGGACCGGCTCACCCTTTAAAGTGACAACGCCGGTGACCTTAGCGACTTGAACGTTGTTGCTTCCGCCACATCCAAGTAGCACGCTTATCAGAATCAACAGCAATGGCCGGAAGGCCGTCGTAGATGCCATAATGATGCTTTGCGGCTCGTAAAGTGGAAAACAGGCACGTAAGAACAAAGAAGGGACGTTGAGGGTTAAAGCGAACTGACGGTCGATGGTTTCGAGCATCAGCGGTAGATAAGCCTGCGGCATGTGCAGCCAAATCACCGAACTCGCAGTCAGTTCATCTCCACCGACTCTTTGTTGGCTGGCCAAGTAGAGGGAAGGACCGCTCCCCCCTACTTGAATTAGAAGACCAGCATTAGCCAAGAATTTCGGACATCGTGATTTGTGCTTAATCGCTTGTAGACGAATCAGCTCAATGCAAAGCTCATTCGCACCGCTTCTTGTATTTAGAATTCGCCGACAACCTGACCATCACGCCGGTCGCCCAGCCGGTGATACGTCGGCAAATCGATGTTTTCGGACAGGAAGCGAACCGTCCCATCCCCTAAAACAAAGTGTGCACCTCCAACGTGCCTCGACTTAAATCCCGAACCCGTGTTGTACGAGTTCCGCGAATTGCAGTTCCGACTTGGAGTCCCATCATTTCCCAACCCTTCCCCAGGGCAAGTTTGGAAGTTGATCGGTGCCGTAGTCGCATAGTAGAACGGGGACGGAGAAGCCCAATTGGACGGGTAAATTCGCCATTCTTCCGTACCACAGTGAGGTCGAATCTCTCCCATTAGAATCGTGTTTGACAGGCCGTCGGTGATATCTCTTAGTCGTGACGCTGCGGACAAGTACGAAAATGGACCGGAAATCTGATTCATATCATTGGAGTACCCATAGAACGCATACCCGGCTGCTGCACTGAAGGTTGAGTGATCGTATGCCGGACAGGCACCGGCTGAATCCATAAATGAGGCACCAATCGAAATCGCGTAGTTGGAGCCATTAAAGCCAGCTGCGTTGGACGCAGGAGTGTAGTTGTCCGAGGGGCATTGCAGCATCGGCATGAGATACTCACGCACCGGCTTACCACCAACGACTTGTGCATGAACCGAAGTGACTGCAGCGTTACTAAAGTCAATACCATTGAACAGTGGAGCTTGGTCAAAGTAGGGAAGCAGCTTGACCAACGCACTTCCCTGGTCTGCTGTACAAGGCGGGGCCTGACCCTGGTGGGGCAAGATATTGAAGTTGTCCACGTAGTTATGCAGTGCCAGCCCCAATTGCTTGAGGTTGTTTTTGCACTGCGTGCGGCGAGCGGCCTCGCGGGCTTGTTGCACGGCTGGTAACAAGAGGGCGATCAGAACCGCAATGATGGCAATCA
Organism: Planctomyces sp.; assembly: GCA_027483145.1. GTDB lineage: Bacteria > Planctomycetota > Planctomycetia > Planctomycetales > Planctomycetaceae > JAIXVG01. The sequence continues at coordinate 10,172 of JAIXVG010000043.1, read as the reverse complement.
CTACCAGCAGCTCGATCAGGGTAAATCCGGCACTCAATCCAACTCTTCGACCACCATTTGCCAACTTTTTCATCGCAAACTCCTCAAAAACGAGCAACAACTAGCTGCAGCGCAGCGAAAACAGGGCAGATTAACGCAGACACGGAAACAGTAACGCGAACGATATTCCAATAGGTCCTATCGTGTTTCTCTATAGGCGGTTGACGGAAGCACTTTGTGGCTACGTGCGAAGACCATTTGGCTAAGAGGGATCAACTCTTGCCTTCAGAACAAGTTACGGCCAATTGTTCAACCGGGGTCGGTCACGTGGGATGATTGAAAACAGATTGGGGACTCAGGTGCAGACTGGTCGCCTCTTTGCCAGACAAAAACCCGCGAGCGCTGGGCCTGCCTGAGATCAACGGACGCCTGCGTTAATCGCAGGCAAATGACATGGGTCTCAGTCTATCAGGAAACCCAGAAACTCAAGCCTCATTCCGCTGTCAAGACTTTCAAGCGGTCCTCTAGGAATAGCCTAGTCACCTCAAGAATCTTTCGCTTTCGTAAGGTTTCATAAAGGGAACGAATCGAGCCTTTCGATTGATCTTTGCTTCTTTAAATGCGTCATCAGTTGCCAACAAACTTACGGCCATTTCAGCACGCGCAGCTCTTGCAGCATTCAGCTTGGGACGCTGGTCAAGTAATGATCCACGTCGGCACTAATCTGGCTGTCTGGCCAGTCGGCCAAACTCAATTATCACCCCTCAAAACCCGCCTTTTCCGTGACAGGCTTGAAGGTTACAGCCTATCCAAACGCGATTGCGGGTCTATAACTCCCTGCGAAACCGCAACACGTCATTTGGCCTGCCACGCTTTCAATTATTGCGACCGTTAGGGCTTCCATTGAGCACTCCTTTTCTGTTTGTTCGTCGATCAACGATCAATGCATCCGCAGCCGATCTCTACGACTGGCATTTGCGACCGGGCGCATTCCTCAGGCTGCAGCCTCCCTGGGAAAAGGTGAAGCTGATTCGGCAATCGGGACCGTTGGGGCCAGGTTGCGAAGTTGAAATCGGGGTCAACATTGGCCCAATCGAGCAACGCTGGGTAGCACAACACGCCGACTTTGTTCCTGGCGAACAATTTCGTGACATTCAAATCTCTGGTCCGTTCGCGAAGTTCGAACATACTCACCGGATGCGTCCCCTCAGTCGGGAATCATCCGAGTTAGAAGACTCGATCGAATACATCCCACCGCTTGGCTGGCCCGGTCGTTGGTTCGGCCAACCAATCATCGCCGGCAAGCTTGATCGGATGTTTCGTTATCGCCACGACATCACAAAACATGACCTCGAAACATGGACTCGCTACAAGGAACAACCACGCCTGAAGATCCTGGTTGCTGGAGCAGGCGGGCTCGTGGGGACGGCCCTTATCCCGTTTCTAACAACGCAGGGGCATTCGGTTACCCGACTTGTGCGGCGAGCAGCCGGTGCAAGTGACGAAATCAGTTGGGACCCGGCCCGTGGTGAGATTGATGCAACGAAGCTGGAGGGCTTTGATGCCGTCATCCATCTCGGAGGCAAGAACATTGCGGGCCAGCGCTGGACCCCAGCCGTCAAGCAGCGAATTCTGGAAAGCCGCACCATTCCAACACGGTTCCTGGCTCAGACGCTGCGAACGCTGCAATCCCCCCCGGCATGCTTCATCTGTGCCTCTGCGATCGGCTTTTATGGTGATACAGGCATTAACCTTGCCGATGAGTCGGTTCCAGCCGGAGAAGGATTCCTGGCCGATGTCTGCCGTGCCTGGGAAGCCGCGTGTGAGCCTCTACTCGATTCTTCGACAAGAGTGGTCAACATGCGAATTGGCGTCGTGCTCACCCCACTGGATGCAGCACTAGCCAAGTTGCTGCTTCCGTTCCAACTGGGGCTTGGCGGCCCAATCGGCAGCGGACGCCAATACTGGAGCTGGATTACGCTTGATGATGTGATCGGTGCATTGCACCATGCGTTGGTCACACCGCAACTTCAAGGACCGGTGAATACAACGGCTCCACAGCCCGTCACCAATCAGGAGTTTGGCGATACCCTGGCGCGAGTTCTGTCACGTCCCGCTTTTTTGCCAGCCCCGGCATTCGCGATGCGAACGCTGTTGGGCGAGATGGCCGAAGCATTGTTGTTGGCCAGTTTGCGGGTTCAGCCCGATCGCCTGCTGACAACCGGCTACCAGTTTCGGCATCCTAATCTTGAAACCGGCCTGCGCCACTTGCTTGGAGCCTGGCCGACCCAGCAGCATTAGTAGGCCCGGCTGTTCAACTTCGAAAACAGACCTCGCTCTGCATCTCGTCCGGTCCACATACTGCGGTTTATAATTGGGCACGGGTTCTACTCGATTTGATCTCAACATCCGACATTGCAATCAACTACTGCTTTAAATGTTGAAGAAACAGATCGCTAGATGAAGTGCGTCGGAACACTAGTAGCACATTCAAGCAAATTGTCGAGCGTCCATGACCAACCACCCTATACACTTCGCTCCTACCAAGAGTCGGCGGCTCCTCGGCCCCATCGCACTATCAATCGTCTTCATATTACTTATGCTCGTCTCCCTTTACCGGGTTCAGACAAACCGGCCACATGGCAACGCTGCACTCGTGAGCAGCTCGTCGACCGATCTCCCTGCTCCACTTTTCACTGCCACCGACTCCAGTAACCGCCTTTTCCGGATGCAAAGTTTACTCGGCCGACATTCGATCGCCCTCGTCTTTGTCCCTGCAGAAGGGGGTGCCTCACTGGGGCGCTGGATCACAACGATCGAACAGCAATTCGCCCAGCCAGCAGGACGCGTTGAAAAGCTGGTCGTGGTTACGTCCGCCTTGCCGAAACAAATACGTGATGCGCTTTCAGCCGCAAAACCTGCTGATTTGATCTGCCTCTCTGACCCGACACTCGATATTCACCAACTTTGGGAAGTCTCCCCCAGCGAAGCACAGGCTATTCTAATTGGCAGGTCTGGAAACATCGCACAACGCCAGCGCCTTCAAAACACCGATGAGCTACAATCCTGGCTGAGCAGGCAGGGCGAAACCCTGCTACCATCCAACCCTCCATAAAACACATCTCCATAAGACCAAACAGATGAGCGCACTTGAATCGACTCAACCTTACACACCCAAAGGAATCCCCGGTCAGTATGTAGTGATCGGTATTCTCATTTTTGCGGTGGTGCTGGTCGGCGGGATTTATCTTTATTGGGCCGAGCACACTCGCAAATTTCGTCCCCTCACGTTCGCCATCGGACGAGAGTTCAAGAACTCACTTCCGAAGATTGAAGGTGGTCGACACAAAGGGGGACCAAACACCCTACGCATTGTGATGAAGGTTTTCTTTGATCTCGAAGGGGACGAAGCACAGTACCAAGAGCTGGTCAAAACCGTAGCAACGCGAGCCAGTCAATTTCTAACGCTGGCTGAGTATGACCAGTTCGAGTTGCATGTGTTCCAGCCACGCCCAGAAAAAGAAGAGATCAAACGGAGCTATGTTCGACCGATGGCAGAGGTCTTGGCTCAGCTCAGCCCGGTGAAGCTCATTACAGTTCCATCGAACAGAACTGTGGAACCGAGTGCGGAAGCAACTTCACCAGCGCAGCCTTAATTGGCGATCCTTCTTCCCCGACCAAGTTCGCAAGAATCCATCTCGCGTGAGTTCTCCCGATTGGACTCAAGACACTTCGTTTGAGTACCAATCCAATTCACCATCGCAAACACAACATGTCTCGGCAACTTGAGTCAAAATCTCAGTAATCAACCCGCAGCCCAGAAGTATTACAATTCCTCCACAACATCTTTCCGAAAAACAGTTTACGATTCTTGCCGCTCTCGTCCGCCTTCGGTCAAACTGGCGAGAGCCTGACGGATGTACCGATCCAACCGGGTCGATTGGCCTATGGCTCGCCGCTCCCACCTGAAATCGCTGTCCCCCTGTAAACCCTTCCTCCGATACATCCCATACGGGCAGGCCAAACCGGCCTGACTTCCAGGGATGCTGTCCCTATCGGAACGACCGTTCCGTTAACTGTTCGCACATGTCCCTTGTTTCAGTCGGGTAACACCCCAGTGAGGAACCGGATGCCTCGCCTTATTGCCAATTTGCTGGTCGTTGTTGCTGCCCAACTCGCAGTGATCTACGTCGGAGAGAACGCGTTCGCTCAGGTCGTTCCCGGTACAGGAACCAAGCTGACCAACGCTTGCGACGACTTCGAAGACGAAGCGTGGACTTACACCTACAACCTTCCCAAGGCCAGCTCCAACATTGATAAGCAAGACCGTCAGCCTGCCGGTTTTTCGAGCAACTACAAATGGGCTGAAAGCGCCTTTCGCGGCACCCCAGACTTTGTTCGCCGCGTGGAAACGCCTGCTGGCGGAATCCCTGGCAGCAAAGGTTCCATGGCCATGCAAACACTGAACTCGGGCATCCCAAATCGCACGAGTGCCACATTTCAGCAAGACGACCTGATTGCAAACCTGGCTCAAACCGTTGGCTTTTTGCCAGTCGGCCGCAGTCCCAGTATTGTGACCCGCGTTTATCTCCCCCCGTTTGACCAGTGGGAAAAGCGAACCGGCTCGACCTTCGGCTTCCGGGCCGATTGCGTGACGATTATCGATAAGCCCGCCTCAGCAGGACGGGGTTTCTTTCGTCGCGCAGGGTCATCAAAAACAACCGAAGCCTACTGGCCAGGGATGTTCATTCAGTTCAACAGCAAGCATGACCGACCAGGGACCGAAGATCACGCTACAATCCTCATTCGTTCGGGTGGTCGCGGCGAAGATATCCCCGGCCCTGTCATCAAGGAGCCCGGCTGGTGGACGCTAGGCATGTCATTTACCCCAGACGGTAAAGTCCATTACTACGCCAGCCCCGGAGTCGATGACCTCACGCAGAAGGATTATCTCTACTCCAGCTTCCCTTACGGCTACAAAGCGATGCAGGTCAACACGTTTTTCTTCAATATCGTGAATCAGGACGATGGCCGCACCTGGTCGACCCGGTGGATTGTCGATGACCCCGCCGTTTACGCCGTTAACTAACCAGTCCCAGTGGACCGTTCGAGCGACCGCTTCTGGCCAAACGATGGCCGAGGTTGCTGATCCCAGGCAAGTTGTGGGCACAGGACATCACGCTCGCTTTTTGCTTTGAGGCCACCACAATCAGGGCGGGCAACGCGTCCAAACCGATTAGATTGGCGTTGCCAGTTACCTCATCTGTCAAATGGCCCCGTCTCTGCCGCATGCAGGGTTCGGGGCCAGCTTGCTTATGGGTGCCCGTCTGCCTGTACAAATCGGGCAACATTTACACTCAACCACGGTCCAGACGTCCCTATACTTGTCCCGGCTCAACTCATTAACGATGATTGTTCGATACTTACCTTATAGTCAGCCAACGATTCCAGAGGCACAGCCACGTTCCGTTCGAACAAGCACCACTTCTATGGGCATACTTGCGATAGCCCGTTCGTGGTTCATCTCCAGACTTCACATCGTGAGGCGAGCATGTCAAGTAATCCCATCGCAAGCAAAGCCATTGTCGTCACTGAAAAAGAACCCTACTGGGTTCCCGAGCTAGAGCGGCAGTTCACCAGTCCAACACGTTGGCATTCTTCGACTCGCCCCAACGAACTAGTCATCCGCTCCAGCCACGCGTTGGTCGACCTCGAACGCCTCGTTGAAATGTATTCGGGTAGCGTCTTCCTCTTAGACCTGAACGTGGGCCCCGCCGCCGCCCTGAGGTGGATTCAACGAATTCGCCGCCTGGTGCCCGCTCCCCCCTTTGCTATCATCGACTCGGGAACGGCTGGCGAACTCGAATGGGTTTTCCGAGAACTGGGCGCCGCCAGTTTTTATGCCGAGACCCCTTCTCCACCCGAGTTAACCAACTGGATCGACCGCCAGTTTCAGCGTGCGGCGTAATCCTCGCGGTCCCAAACCCGACCGGTGCAGTTTTCTAGCCAACTTGGTACATTCTACAGGTCGATTAACTGACCAAATGAGAATGACCATCGCTACGGCTTGGAGCTAACGCCACACCATATGAAACAGGATCTCTCTCAATTTATGCCCGCAGATTTGCGGGATTTGGAGAATCTTCAATCAGCCATTCCGGCGATCGCTAAAGACCCATTGCAGACTAACCGAATCGAGGAAGTCGTCCGCAGCATCCCAACAACTCATCAATTTCATTGCAGCGATTCTCGTCAGTTCAACTTACCTCATGAGTCTGTCCATTTGGTCTTGACCTCACCACCGTATTGGACCCTCAAGGAGTACGCTGACTCGAAAGGGCAACTGGGGCACATCGAAGACTACAACAGTTTCCTAGAGGCGCTCGATGAAGTCTGGCAGATCTGCTTCGATGGTTTGGTCCCCGGTGGGCGACTAGTCTGTGTAGTAGGAGATGTTTGTCTTTCACGTAGGAAGAATAATGGACGCCACACAGTTGTTCCCCTCCATGCTTCGATACAGGAACGCTGTCGAATGATCGGGTTTGATAATCTTGCGCCGATTATCTGGCACAAGATTGCGAATGCCGTTTATGAAGTTGAGAACGGTTCTGGATTTCTCGGTAAGCCTTACGAACCGAACGCGGTCATCAAGAATGATATCGAGTTCATTTTGATGGAACGAAAGCCTGGAGGTTATCGTCAACCCTCCGAAGCCGAGCGTCTCCTGAGCGTTATCTCAGAGGCCAACTACCAGACATGGTTTCAGCAGATTTGGACGGGCCTTACGGGTGCTTCAACCCGTAAACACCCTGCACCCTATCCGCTGGAGCTGGCCGAACGGCTAGTTCGCATGTTTAGCTTTGTTGGCGACACCGTATTTGACCCGTTCCTGGGGACTGGCACTACTTCGCTGGCCGCAATGACGTGGGGTCGCAATAGTATTGGCTGTGAAGTCAATCCGCAGTATCTCGAATATGCGTCTAAACGTATCCAATCCCAACGCAGCATGTTTGTCGCTTCGGAGCTGACGATTCATGGTTAGCTTGGACAAGGAACTTCGGTCGGCAATTCGCGAGTTCTGGCAGACTCGCGACCGGCAAGCGAACTCCCAGGGAGCAGTGTCAGGAAAAAAGGACGCAGGACTTCGCTCCGCCGTGACCGCCGGCAAGCATCTCGATGGCTTTTTACAGCTTTGCCGGAAGTTGCTTACGTCGGCTGGTCTACCAGACGTAACCGTCCACTGGGCAAGTCAGACCGAGATTCCGGGCTATTTTCGTGCGGAGAAGTCATGGGACTTATTGGCTGTCGCTGACGGTCATCTTCTGGCCGCCATCGAATTCAAGGCCCAGGTCAGCCCGTCGTTCGGAAACAACTTCAACAATCGAACTGAAGAATCGCTCGGCAACGCGTTCGACTTGTGGGCAGCCTATCGCGAAGGAGCGTTTAAGCCGTCGCAGCGACCGTGGTTAGGGTACGTCTTCATCCTCGAAGATTGCCCAAAATCACAGCGACCAATCAAGGTGGCTGAACCTCATTTTCCGGTATTTCCTTCGTTCGTTGGTGCATCTTATGCGAAACGATATGAGCTTTTGCTGACAAGGTTGGTTCGTGAGCGACTCTACGACTCGTGCAGCCTCATCCTCACAAGTCGAGCCAACGCCGCTAAAGGGAATTATACTTGTCCCAACGAGGAACTCGGTTTCCTTAACTTCGCTACATCGCTGACTGCTCATGCTTCGGCGTTTGTTGGCCTGAGAGAGAACCGTCAATAAACCGTTCTTCGGCTTAGCAGACCAATAACTTGTCAAGAGGGATTTAGCCCATAGTCCCTCCCCTGGAAGAGTTTCATCTCTGACGATCGAGCGTGCGGAGGCCGGAAACCTCGAATTGACCGTGACGAAATCAGGCCAGATTCGCTAACCTCCAAGACTAGATCGAGGTAGACGGAGCAATGTTGGGGATGGAATTGACGAGTTGACCTCAGGAGGGGGGAATTGTGGGACCGCTAAGAAAATCAGGATTGTTCGGCCGCGCCTCGTTCATATTGTGCCTTTGCATCGCTGCTTCAGGCATTACCACAAATGCCAACGCCGCCGAAAAAGGCCCAACTGCGGCCCAACTACTGAAGCTCTATAGCCCGCGACAGCCTGATATCGACTACGAAACTCCGACCGGCGATGAGCTGGCCAAATGCCAAGTAAACATCGAGAAGCGGGGCAAAGTCTCAGGCTATGTCGTCCTCGGTAGTGCCGGTCAGGTCCTGCGGCGATTCGACGACACAAACGGCGACAACGAGGTCGATCAGTTCCGCTACTACAACCACGGTATCGAGGTATATCGCGAAGCCGATACCAACTTCAATAAGAAGGTCGATCAGTATCGTTGGGTCAACATGGGTGGCTCACGGTGGGGTGTCGACTCGAACGAAGATGGCCGGATCGAATCGTGGAAAGCCCTCTCTGCCTCAGAAGCCTCCCGCGAAGCTGTTCAAGCGATGATTACGGGCGACATAGCTGCCCTTGAGTCGGTTATGTTGACGGAGGCCGATGCCCGCACTCTGGGCCTTAACCCCGAGATCAGCCAGAAGCTGCTCGAATCATCATCGGCCGCCCCCAAAAAGGCTCAGGCGATTGCCGCAAAATCAAAGATGTTTCAGGGCAAGCCCAAGTGGCAGCGGTTCGACGCTCTAATGCCCAGCATGATTCCGAGTGATGACGACAAAGCCAAAGTCGATCTGCTCGTTTACGAAAACGCCATGGCCATCGTCGAGACAGCCGGAAATCAATCAGCCTTCGTTCAAATTGGAGAAATGATTCGCGTTGGCGAAGTCTGGAAGTTGACGCAAGCCCCAACTCCCATGGAAGGAAATGCCGTCCAGGTCTCCGCTGGCGGTATCCTGATGCAGCCACTCGCTTCGGCGACTGAGAACGTGGTCGCTGGCCCTGCCCCCTCAGCCGCTGCACAAAAGCTGCTCGAAGAACTGCAGGCTCTCGATAAAGCCGCTCCCGCCCCAGGTGCTAACCCAGATGCCTTGACGAAGTTCAATGGCAAGCGGGCAGACCTTCTTATGCAATTGGTCTCTGCTTCAGAATCGGAAGAAGAACGCGAGCAGTGGATGCGTCAAATGGTCGATGGCATCGCCGCTGCAACTCAGGCGGGTGGCTATACCGAAGGGCTCACGCGGCTCGCAAGTATCGAAACTAGCGTTCGTAAAAGCTCGCCCAAATCTCCGATGGTTGGCTATGTTGCCTATCGCCGCCTACTAGCCGAATACAGTGTTGAAATGCAGTCAGCCAGCCAGGAGAAGCGAACTGAAATACAAAAAGCCTGGCTGAAGAATCTCGAAGAATTCATTGGCAACTATCCCAATACTGAAGACACCGCAGACGCGATGCTGCAATTGGCGATTGCCGAGGAGTTCAATAACAAAGTCAAAGAAGCGATGGTCTGGTACCAGCGTCTGGCAAAAGAGAAGTCTCGCTCAATCGCCGGAGCACGCGCTGCCGGAGCAATCCGCCGCATCGAACTCAAAGGGAAGCCCCTCAAACTGGCTGGCCCGTCCCTCACTGGCGGGAACATCGACATCGCCCAACTCCGGGGTAAGGTCACGGTCGTGCTGTTCTGGGCAACGTGGTGCCAACCCTGCCTCGAAGATCTCCCTCAAATGCGGGCACTTTATCAGCAATACAAAGCCAAGGGGCTCGAAGTGGTTGGCGTTTGCCTCGATGTCGATAAGCAAGGGGTCGATGAATTCATCGCTCAGCACAAAATCCCCTGGCCGCACATCTTTCAGCCGGGCGGGTTTGAAAGCCCTGTCGCCAGCGACTATGGCATCATCACCCTGCCAACCGTATTTGTCGTTGACCGCGAGGGTCGCGTCGCTAATCGCGGCGCTTCATTACAAGACCTGAAAGCCATGCTGCCTGAAATGTTGCAAGGCAAGTAAGCAACATCGTTGATGCAGAAACTGATGAATGGTTGCTCCAACAAGTACCCCAACACATAGCATTCGTATCAAGTGAATCCTGCGGCCGAACTGTTTCCTGAGTATTGCTTTTAGAGGTTGCCATGTCTTGGCTGCGGTCTTGGATCAAGCCGATCAAACTGGCGGTGAAGCAAGCTATCATTCAGCATCACAAACGCTCGGGCGCAGTTCTCTTCAGCGACACAACCTTGCGCGACGGCGAACAAAT
>JAIXVG010000223.1 GCA_027483145.1 Planctomyces sp. | reverse complement strand
CGACCAGATCCCCGCTGAGGTGAGAACACCCTATCTGGCAGAACGCCTCTCTATCAACCTGCAAGAGTCGACACTAGCCATCTTGGTCGAGACCATCCTCTCCAAACGCTACCAACTCGTCTGGCGAGAGAATCCACCCCAAGAGCAAAGCCCACTACAGCCCGAAGCGTCACCACAACCAAGTTCGCTCCTGGTGATCCCTGCCACAGCCAATACCCCCTAAACCGCACGACCCCAATAATCCCCGCCGAGCCGACCACGCGAGCGGTCGGGTTCTTGAATTCGTACGCCAATCGGTACGCAAGCCCGCCTCTCTAACCTGAGTCCTCAAATCCCCGCCGAGCCGACCACGCGAGTGGTCGGGTTCTCTATGGTCAGAACCTGAAACTTCGCCAATCCAGCCACGTTAGCCCAACCTCCAGCGCTGAATTGCTCCTGCTGTTATCTCAATTGAAACGTCAAATTACGAATGACGACTTCCCCTGCGACAGAGTCCCAATCAGACATGTGATATACTCCCTCGATCCGAACCAACAATTGACAACAGCGATCAATCCATCACCAACAGTCCGACTTGTCACCCGTCGCAACCAGTCCTGTGTTTCTAGACCTCCTCAACATAGACGTCCCTCTAGCAGGCACCCCCTGATGCATTCCGACGATACGATCTGCTACTGCTTTCACGTATCGAAACGGAAGATCATCAACTACATCCGCGTTCATCGCCCGCGCCGTGCCAGCCAGGTCGCCGATTGTGGTGGTGCCGGAACTGGCTGCGGCTGGTGCATCCCGTTCATCAAGAAGTACTTCGGCCAGTTCGAAGCGGGGACACTCCAACCTGCCGAACCAGGCACCTTAGGCCAAGGCCCCGATCAGCACGAACCAACATCGGCCGAGGAATACGCCGCCCAACGCGCTAAATACATCCGCGAAGGCCACGGCCGCCCCGCCCCCGGTGCAATCCCCCTGCCGCCAGCCGACTAAAGTTTGGCTTCTACGGCAGGCGAAACAACTCACTTGTAGCACAGCGGCACGCTCGTCGACGGCTCCGCCAAAATCTCGGCTAGCGTGCTGGTTGCCAACGCCTGTTCAACATGCCCCATCGCTGCATCCATCCGCCTGTGCAGCGGGCACAAATTGGCCCCATGAGCGGCGAAGCCCAACGGACAGGTATTGATCCGCTTGATCGGCTCGACGGCATTCACAATGTCCAGAATGGTCATTTCTTCCGGCGGGCGGGCCAGCTTCACCCCCCCTTTGACCCCCCGCTCAATGACCAGAATTCCACCTTTTGCTAAGCCCCGTAACACCTTTGTTAAATAGGGTTTAGGGACAAGCGTGACCGTCGAAATCTCCTGCGTCGTCAGCGAGTTCGGGGCGTGCAGCGCCAAATGAGCAGCCGCCCGCAACGCATATTCGACCGTTTGAGAAAACACGCTTTTTCCTCAAAAGTGGAGTTTATTGTCCACAATCGCCGAAGAATGATATAAAGTGGACAAAGATGTCTCTTTTATCTCCCCGGCCCGCTCCTCAGCTCCCGCAACTCGAAAGGCCTATCATGCAACACGTCGACGAACATTTGTTGGAAACTGACATTCAGGCCCGGTTTGGATACTTGGCCGACTTCATCCAGTTTAGCTCCGACGACATCGCCACCATCCACGCTGCCGCACCCGCATTAGCCCCTCTCGTCCCCGGCCTGGTCGACGCAGTCTATCACAAGCTCTTCGCGTATGATTGTACCAAGCGGCATTTCCTGATCCGAAATGCTGGTTACGCCGGAGAACTGCCAACCAATCTCGCTGACCTGACGGTCGATCATCCCCAGATTCAGTTCCGAAAACAGCACCTCAGTGGCTACCTGGTTGCCCTCGTTACTCGCCCTTACGATGGTTCGCTGGTCCGGTTTCTCGACGGCGTCGGAAAAATTCATACCCGCTCAGCCGGTACCAAAGAGCTCTTCGTCCCTCTCGTTCAAATGAATGCCCTCATGGGCTTTGTCGCCGACGCGTTTACCGCCACTATCATGGGCCTCGGGCTGCCACGCACGCAGGAAGTAGCCACCCTTCGCGCCTTCGGCAAACTCCTCTGGATTCAAAACGACCTCATCGTGCGGCATTACGCCACCCCCAATGAATAATTTGTCACCAGGCACTCACCCTCCAAAACGCCCCATGAGCAGCGACCATTTCGCCCATCCGTGATAGAATATGACGTCAGTCGACTGCCCCAAGTTTAACCAACTCAAGGGTCTGCCGACGCCAACAATGACAACTCAACTAATCACGCGAACGCCAGCCAAACGCAACCTGCTTTGCTGGTCAAAGATGGATCACTCTGCATGGACGACAGCCAGCAACCAATCACCCTGACCGAGCTCACCCGCAAGCAGCGACGTGTCTTGGGGACACTTCTCGAAAAAGGTTTTACCACTCCCGATCAATACCCCCTTACGCTCAAGGCCTGCACCACCGGCTGCAACCAAAAGAACAATCGCGATCCCATCTCCAGCTACGACGAAGACGCCGTCGCCGAAACACTCGATCAACTCCAGCGACTGGGCCTCGTTGGCGTGGTTCATACCGAAAGTGGCCGAACAGAACGCTTTCGGCACTATATGCGGCACAAGTTGACCCTAACCGAGGTGCAACTGGCCGTCATGACCGAGCTCCTCCTCCGTGGTCGCCAGCAAATGGGCGAATTACGAACCCGCGCCAGTCGCATGCGGCCCATCGACTCATTAGAAACACTGCGCGAAGCGGTCGAAGGCCTTGTGCAACTCAAAATGGTCCAATCCAACGGCCCACTCGATCGCCGCGGAATCGAAATCGATCACAGCCTCTATCCCGCTGGCGAAAATCACGACGCCATGCCGGTCTTTAAAGGCGATCCCGAGCCCGGCGACGAATCAGTTCCACACCGCGCGACTCCTCCCTCCAGCCTCCGCAATTCCGACTCAGCCGATACGGCCCAGCTAACCAGCCGCGTTCAATCCTTAGAAGCCAGATGCGCCGAACTGACCCAGCAGTTAAGCCAGCTGACCTCCGAGTTCGGTCAGCTCCAAAACTCCCTTCGAGACCTTGAGACGCAGCTTGGTAATTGACCATCAGGCCAACCGTCTCAGCTTCGTTTGTTTCGTCTGAATCTCTCATAAGAACTGAAACTCAAGCGATCGCATAGTCAAACGCGAGTCGCAATCCCCCAGGAGATGTTGATCGATGTCCCGCCTATCGACTGCGTTTCGCGCGTTCTTTGGTTCTCTATCCAGCCAGACAACAGCCTCCCGTGTTGCCGCCGCATTGGCCAACCAAGCCACTCCAACCGTCGCGCCAGCCCTCTTACCCGCAGCCCCTTCTCCAGCAGCAGCCCCCGCTCCTGAGCGCCCCGCCCAAAGTGAGGCGATCACACTCCTCGCCACCCTGCAGCGCGAAGCCCGCTTTGTCGACTTCTTGAAAGAAGACCTCGCCGGTTTTGACGATGCCCAAATCGGTGCAGTTGCCCGCGAGATCCATCGCGACTGCGGCCTCGTCCTCGATCGGTTATTCGCCATTGCACCCATCGCCCCTGTGGCCGATGGCGAACAAATCTCAGAGCTTAGCCAGCTCGACCAAACACAATACCAATTGGCAGGTCGCGGCCTGGGAACAGCCACCACCGGCACAGTGCGACACGTCGGCTGGCAGGCCACCAAACAGGAAGTCCCCATCTGGTCTGGCAAATTGTCAGCCGCCCGCATCATCTGCCCGGCTGAAGTCGAAGTCCGTTAAACCAGCCTCTAGTCTGCAGCCTACAGCCTTCCACTCCGGAAGATCCCGTAAACCAGCCAAATCGCCAGCAAGCTCGATAACACGTACATCGGCACCGTGATCCACCAGTGCCCTGCCGATTGATGAATCAACAAAGCCGATGCCAAAATCAGGGCCGAAACAACCATCCCCACAGCCAGACGATTGCTCGAACGCTCCACCTCGGTAATCAGATGGTCAAGCCCCCGGTGCTCTAATTGCACGCTCAACTCATCCCGGCTCAGCTTCGAAAGCGTACTGTTCAAGTACCCGGGTAAACCACTCATCGCGCTGGCTAACCGTTTCACTTCATCGTAGGTCTGCCGAACAACTCGATCTGGCCGATATCGCTCAGCCACACTCCGTTCCACAAACGGCTGCAACTCCTTCGCCAGGTTAAACCCCGGATCAAGTTGCCGACCAACCCCTTCTAGCGTCACCAATGCCCGAATCAATAGCATCAGGTTCCCTGGGCAGCGAATGCGATGGTTCGACAACAGCGACACAAAGTCCGATAGCAGCGACCCAACCTGCAGCCGCTCCAGCTCTACTCCATAGTAGTTCTCAATGAAGTCGCGCATATCGACTTCCAGCAGCGGACCATCGATCTTGGTCCCCACCTCTCCCAATTGCAACACGACAGCAATCGCCCCTTCGACATGGCGATGACTAATCGCCATAAACAAATCAACCAATCGCTGCCGCGTCACGTCATCCAACAGCCCAATCATCCCGTAATCTAACAGGCAAATCGACCCATCAGGCTTTATGCGTATATTGCCCGGATGCGGATCGCCATGAAACACGCCAAACTCAAACGTCTGCCTCATAAACAGCCGGGCACCCAGCACCGCCAGCTCTGCCGGCTCATAACCCGCCTCTTCAATCGCCTTTCGATCAACAACGCTCAGCCCCTCGATGTACTCCATCGTCAGGACAGCTTCGGTCGTTAATTCGGGGTAAACCCGCGCCACGTAAAACCGCTTTTCGCTCTTAAACAGCCGGGCAAACTCCTGCATCGACCGGCCTTCGCGCGCAAAGTTCAGCTCTCGCCGAATCGTTCTTGCAAAATGATTCACCAGCCCTACCGGGTCAAACACCCTTAGCTCGGGTAAATGCCGCTCCGCAAGAGCAGCCAACTCCTGCATCAGCATCAAGTCGCGTTCTACATCGCGCATGGCTGATGGTCTGCGAATCTTGACAGCCAGCTTGGTCCCATCGAAGTGCTCTGCACGGTGCACCTGCCCCAAAGACCCAGCCGCCAGCGGCTCAAGCTCAAACGAGCGAAATAGCTCTAAGACCGGCTTCCCCAGCTCTCTCTCCACCTCAACAATCGCCAGCTCGCTTTCGAACGGCTTCACCCGTTCCTGCAACAGCCGCAGCTCGGCCAGCATCTCGGCAGGAACCAGGTCTGGGCGGGTACTCATCACCTGCCCGAACTTAACGAACGTCGGCCCCAGGCTTTCCAGCGCTAATCGCACGCGCTCGACAATCCGCAGATGCCGCAACGGCTCCGAAGGTCGACGGCGAAGAATTTTGGCCCACCGATACCAAACTTCCCGCAACCCAATTCGGTCAACCAGGTCGCCAAACCCGTGATTCAGCAAGACCCGCACAATCTCTTGCGTGCGACCAAGGTTGCGTAACAATCGAAACGGATGGGGTTCCACAAAGAACCTTTATACAAACCAGCAGCTACCGAAGTAGGGTCCGCAGTGCGGAATATTCCTCACTGAGAGTTGAGTAAAGAAACTATCGGAAAACTCAGTTACGCCCGTTCGAAAACACTTCGATACTAGATAAGGGACAGACGCACCAGAAGGTTTTCGGATAGGCACAAACGGTCGACACGCCATCACAATCCAATCGCCGCCAACCCCCGCCGAGCCGACGATGCCAATCGTCAGGTTATTCACTTCCGAAACTCACCAACCTCAACCATCTCACTCCTACACCCACCTCATCAATGCCGCCCGCGCCGCGCCAGTGGAGGCTGCAAAATTTCAGAAACAATAATCGCCGCAGTCAAACTCTGTGGATCACGCAGCATCGCCATCAGCCTCCCTCGATCAACTGGCGCTGTCGCCGACCGAGGCCCTTCTTTCGCAGCCGATGCAACCGAACTACTGCCGGAACGCAGCGTCCCCTGAAAATCGGCCGATACCCCTTTGCTCATGGCATCACGAGGTAAGTCTTCGGAAACCTGCTTCGAAAGGCTCAGTGCATCGAACGACTGCAGCGGCTGCGACGCCAATGTCGGAATCGCTCCCAATCCGCCAGACCTTGGCAGTGGTGGTGCAACCGCTGTCTTTTTGGGCGCAGGCTGCTGTTGCCGCTGCTGCCGATCAGCCGCCTTCTTCGCGCGGCGAGCCGTCCGCGCATCAGCAGCAGGCTGATTGTTAACCGGCTTATCTTCTTCCGTGCCGGTCGCCTTCAGAATCTCCTCCAACAGTCGCTGCATCGACTGCTGCTGTTCCCCTTTCGGAGCAGGCTTATTGGCGAAGTTTCCCTTCACCCCGTTGATCACATTAATCAGCCAGCCCAGAAACGACACCAGCAGAATCAGACCGCCGATGATGGTCTGCACATCAATCGCAGCAAAGATCACACCAGCCATGTCGCTCTCCCCCGGCCACTCACTCCTAAACCCTCAACTCCAAACCTTCAACCAGTCCTACCCCTTTGTCGCCGACGCCGGCCCTGCAATCGCCGACCGCATCTGCGTATCGGCCTGCACGTTCTTCAGCTCAAAGTAGTCCATCAGCCCAATCGATTGATTCCGAAACGCTTCTGCAATCGCCATTGGGACCGATGCTTCTGCCAGCACCACTTCAGCCCGGTTCTGCTGAACCATTGCCACCATTTCCTGCTCGCGCGCGGCAAAGTCGGCTCGTCGCTGCTCGGCATTCGCCTGAGCCACACGCATGTCTGCCTCAGCCTGATCAGCACTCAGTCTCGCACCAATATTGTCCCCCACATCAATATCGGCGATATCAATCGAGACAATCTCGAACGCCGTCTGAGCTTCCAATCCCTGATTCAGCACCGCCTGCGAAATCCGGTCGGGGTTCTCCAGTACTTCTTTATAAGACTTGGTTGAACCAATCGCCTGCACAATCCCCTGGCCAACACGCGCGATAATCGTTTCTTCGGTCGCCCCACCCACCAACTGCCGCAGGTTCGTCCGCACCGTCACCCGCGCCCGGGCCTTTAACTGAATCCCATCTGCTGCCACGGCATCAAGCGTCGTTGTCCCTTTGCGTGGATCAGGACAATCGATGATCTTCGGATAAACGCTTGTTCGCACCGCGTCGAGTACATCACGTCCAGCCAGATCAATCGCCTGGGCCGTTTTCCAATCGAGATCGATCGACGCCTTGTCTGCGGCAATCAGCGCCCGAATCACACTCGGCACATTCCCGCCAGCCAGGTAATGCGACTGCAAGTCAGCCACACTGATTGGATACTTCCGTAAAATACCTGCCCCCACCGCCATAATTCGCGCCCGCACCATCACGGCCGGGTTCACCCCTCGCAGCGACATGACAATCAGGTGTCCCAGCCCAATCCCGGCCCCCGAAAAGATCGACTGCAGCCACAGCCCGGCAAAGCGAGCAAACACGGCGAACAGAATGCCCCCCACGACCAGGACAATCAGCACACCCGCAATCAAAAAGCCAATATTCGATTGAGCGAAAATCATGAGAAACTCCAACTCCCCTCAGGTTCACGCGCCCAGCCGCATAGACTG
>JAIXVG010000391.1 GCA_027483145.1 Planctomyces sp. | reverse complement strand
GGGTCCCTTGGTCAGGTGGCCAGTATTCACCGTTTGGGATCACCCTCGCCAGAGCCTTATTCGAATCAGCGAAACGGCCACGTATTTCTATCAAGCATCGCAGCCGGTGTGATTCTTTTGACCACCCCGTGGATTTATCGAGTCTCCACGGTGGCCTACACCGATGGAGGCCTGACTGCCTATACCGCCTTTACGCTGCTGGCTGCTCTTGTCTGGTATCGTTCATTGCCCAGCGGCTTGCAGTCACAATTCCAGTACTTGCCTCCGGGGATGGCCTTCATTGTTGGCCTCTTGGCGGGGAGTGCGATGGCGTGCAAGTATACGGGACTGGTCCTTGTCGTGATCCCTGCCGGTCTATTGATGGTCACTGCCTCCCGGATGAGCTGGTCGCAAACAGTTCGTTATGTGGTGGGCTGCGCGATCGCAATTGGACCCTGGGTTTTGAAGAACCTGATCGAGACAGGCAATCCGGTTTATCCCCTTGGCTATCGCTTTTTTGGGGGGCAGTTCTGGACATCGACCATGAATGCCAAATGGTCTCGCGCACATGCTCCCGACGACTATCACCCCTTGGGCCTGATTACGTGGCTGTATGACATCGCCTGCATTAACGACTGGCAAAGCAGTGCTGTCTTTGTCTTTGTTCCAATCGCATTCTTACTGGGGCGAAGGCTGCCACGCGGGACGAGTCTAGTGATTGCCTGCTTCTCCTGGATTTTCGTCATCTGGTGGGCAACCACTCACCGCCTCGATCGGTTTTGGGTCCCGATTCTGGCTCCGGCTGCAGTACTGGCAGGCCTTGGGTTTGCTGCCAGTTGCAGGCGTTGGTGGCTTGCCTTGGCGGCAGCTACAATCCTGGCCGCCACGACCTATAACTTTGCCTTGATCACGAGCGGCTTATCGGGCTATTCGAGTGGCCTCACCGATTTGGCCTATGCTCGCGATTACTCGGTCAGGATTACGTCCCCCGAAATCGCTTGCCTCAATCGGGCAGCAATTGTCAGTGCGCACCAAACGGCCAGCCCAGCAAGCAATCTCGCTGAAATGCCAAAAGTGTTGCTGGTAGGAGAAGCAGCTGTCTTCAATGCCGACTTTCCCATCGACTACTCGACTGTTTTCGATGACCTTCGCCTGCGAACGTACATTTCGGCTGGAAGCCCCAGCGAAATGACCCTATTGGCCGACACAACGCTAGCTTCTGCGGCCGAGATCCGCCGTCGGCTCAGCGGTAAACAGATCAAGTACATATTGGTTAACTGGCGCGAGGTCTTACGCTATCGATTGACTTATGGTTACGATCCGCTGGCTACTCCCGCAACATTTCAGCGGCTGATCGATATGGAGGTCGTTGGTCCTCCCATCCCGTGGCAAGAGATCGTCAATAACTATCGAGCATCATCCTCTGGTTCGGCAGCTGCAGGTCTGTTCTCGGGGCTTGGCATGAGGCCAGCCGACGGCCTGTCACCTGCGGAGAAGGCTTCGCTGGCAGAATGGGGCCCTGAACTTTTACAGAAGTCGACAGCCGGCCCGGTGTTCATTACCAGCCAACTGTTCCCCGTCAAACCTTGATGA
Source organism: Planctomyces sp. (assembly GCA_027483145.1). GTDB lineage: Bacteria > Planctomycetota > Planctomycetia > Planctomycetales > Planctomycetaceae > JAIXVG01. The sequence goes on along the minus strand of JAIXVG010000391.1, from coordinate 3,828 downwards.
GGCTCGGGCGAGTTTGCTTGTCTGCTGGTGGAGTACCAGCGAGAAAAGACCCTCATGCGTGTTACCGCTTTGAAAAAGCGGTCGCAAAGTGACGAAGACTTGCCAACTCGTCGCAGGCATTAACCAATGCAGGATTTGCAGTGGCCTTTTAGCAAGATCTCGGTGACGCGACCTGCTTGTTCCCAACCAGTACGGGCGGTGCCGGGAATCGTGACATCATGGAGGCAGGTTACACTACCGCAATCGACGCACACAAAGTGAGGATGATCTCCGCGGTCGGGATGAGACGGGTCTTGCAGTTCGAACCGCCAGACATGGTCTCCCAACTCGGTTCGCCAAGCCAAGCCTGCATCAACCAGGTCGACCAGGTTTCGAAAGACCGTCGCCTTGTCAAAGCCCAAGGGGACAAGCTCCTCTGCCACCTCGGCATGGGTTAGGGGAGTTGCAGCTGATTCAAGCTTCCGCAGGACGGCGATGCGAGCAGCAGTAGTCCGGAGCTTGGCCTTGGAGAGGGTCTCCCTCAGCCGCTGGACCTGTTCGGCATCGCTCTCTTTCGTCATATCGCTCTCAACAAAGCCGGTTGTCGCAATGACCGCAAAAACTGATGGGGCAATCCCGTAACGGTAATCGCAAACTGCCCGCGTGGGAACCCTCAGCCAATTTCGACTTCTCAGGAACGCTACGCTGGATGCGAACGCTGGGTAAGTCGAGTCCGACCCGTTTAGAGATACGCGATTGCTACCACTTGGCTTTGAGGGAGCTGCATACCAAAACCGATGGCCAACAGACTTTTCCGCTTGGCCTGATTTTGGCAAAAGGCCTGTTAACCGGCAGCCGCAGCCGCTTCCGGGCGGAGGCAACGGGCGATCGCTCTGACTGCTTGCCGCAACCGCTGGGGGTTTTCGACCAATGCAAGCCGCAAGAAACCTTCCCCTTCGTCTCCGAAGCCACGGCCGGGACTAACCGCAACTCCTGCTTCGTCGAGTAGTTTCATTGAGAAATCGATCGATCCCATTTGTGCCCAAGGTTCCGGAATTTTGGCCCAGACGAACATGCCAGCGCGGGGCTTGATGACATCCCATCCATTGCGATTAAGGCCTTCAACCAGCACATCGCGACGGCCTTCGTACTCTTTCGCAATGCTATCAACTGCCTCTTCACAGTGCCGCATCGCAACAATGGCGGCAATCTGAATGGCCTGAAAGATTCCGTAGTCGTAATAGCCCTTGATGGTGGCTAGGGCACGGACCATCTCGCGATTTCCGCAGCAAAAGCCGATTCGCCAACCAGCCATGCTGAAACCTTTGCTCATGGTAGTGAGCTCAACACCCACATCTAAAGCACCAGGGGTGGCCAGAAAGCTGGGGGACTTATAGCCATCAAATGCGATGTCGGCGTAAGCGAAATCGCTGATGACCATGAACTTGTATTTTTTGGCCAGCCTGACCAGCTCGACATAAAAGTCTTGCTCGATACAGGTCCCCGATGGGTTATGCGGGAAGTTGACGATGACCAGCTTTGGCTTTGGAAACAGGTGCTCACAGGTGTAAGCGACGTTTTCCAGGAACTTCTCTGGTTCGCGAACGTCAAGTTGAATCACGTTCCCTGAGGCCAGCATCACGCTATAAGTATGAATCGGAAATGTCGGGGCAGGGACAATGGCCGTGTCGCCCGGACCCATCAGGGCCAGGCACATATGACTAAAGCCTTCCTTCGAGCCTAAGCAGGCAATCGCTTCGTCATCGGGATTCAAATGGACCCCGTAACGCCGCATATAACGCGCCGCGATTTCTTTACGGAGGTTCGCAATCCCGTTGGCGACAGAATACCGGTGATTCTTTGGGTCGGCCAAGGCCTCGATCATCTTTTCGGTAATCATCGGGTCAGGCGCATCGGTCGGGTTCCCCATTCCCAGATCGATGACATCGATCCCAGCTACGCGCTTCTGATACTTGAGTTTGTTGATCCGGCCGAAGAGATACGGAGGTAGCCGTTTCAGCCGATCTGCGACCGGAATAGTGAACGGCGTATCTGACATCGGAACTTCGGCTTCGTTACGCATGGCAAGTTTCTAACTATTTTCTTGGCTAGTTGGTTTCTGACCGTGTGGTTTCAAGCGGAGTGTTTGAAAAGCGAGCTACTATCAACGTTCTTCTAAAAACCGGTTTTCGTGATGCTGGACATCCAGCGGACTGTAGGCTGCTCGATTTGGATCGCAAACGAGATCATTGGGCTGAGTGGAGGATTTGTCAGCCGTGGTAACGAGGATACCGCCTCGTTAACCGGGACTTCCGGGCAACTTCAAAGCCTTTGCTACTCAAAACTTTCGATTACAGGAGTTTATCTAACGCGGCAAAGTTCGCCTAGACCGCGTTACCGGTGGGGGCAGGCCGAGATTTGGATAAAATCCTGCACCGTGGGACACGGGGCTGGCCGACAAAGTTCGAGGGGGACTGTGGGTTTTAGCGGCAAAAACAGCCTGAGAGCGAAGCAGTATTTCAATGGTTGGAGCGGTCTTTCGCCTACCCCGTCCCGTTTGGGGCAGGCTGCCGCGATGTGGCGCTAAAAACCGCGACCTGCGAACCTTGCGACGATTGGGAGTCTCCAGATACTATTCGCGGGCGATATTCCGGAGAGGTGGCTGAGTGGCCGAAAGCACCGCTTTGCTAAAGCGGCGTGGGGGTCAAACCCCACCGCGGGTTCGAATCCCGCCCTCTCCGCTTGGATTAATGCCGAAACCCTCTGCTGTCAGAGGGCTTCGGCATTTTGTTTGGTTGAACAACGTGGCGACGACAATGCCAGATGGTGGCATCTTTGGGACACGAAGAGCCAACGGTTTGGCCGGTAGTCGTCCGACGGAGAGGTGAGAGTTCTTTGACGTCGCTGTCCTGATCTGCTTGCTCGATCGCAGCGGAGCGAAGAGCTGTGAGGACTGGCGGGTCAGGTTCTGAGCGGCTGCCAGCGGAACTGTCGCCAGTGCCATGTTAGTGTTTTTCAGTGCTGTAGCTTTTTGAGGTCCGCGAACAGCCTGTTTGAATTGATGCAAGTGACGCCAGCCCCATTTCAATCAGCCTGGAACAACTTTCTGGCGTAGCGGTGCTTAGTCCAACTAAACCTGGAATGGCTGGCCCGCGGCCTACGTTGCGACCAGTGTTGGGCTGGACATCCCCACAACTTGTGTTGACAGGTCAGACACTTGAAAGTCGTCGAAGCGCGCCGCTGGCCCTCAAAAATGTGGAATCAATCTCGTAGTTGTCTTCACGGACGTACAGGTTAACACGAAATTGCGCTCGCTACGATTGACGCCAGTAGGGACTCTCGTAGATTAGTTTTAACTAATGATGTTTCTCGGAAAAGTTTGCTTTTTCGGTCGGGGGTAATTCCTGTTCGAGGAATGTGTTTTTGCCCCGTTTAGTCACGCACAATTGATTTCTGGGTTTAATGTGAATTGTTGAAGGTGCGTCGAATTCGCGAAATGCTCTCAGATTCGATGGTTCCTTGCAGGCATCGGTTCTCGATTTTGAATGGGCCTCATCATCGAAGACGATCACTCTGTCACAGCGTGGCTTCGGGACCTGCGCGCGGGCGATCAAGAGGCGGCGGCCCATCTTTGGGATAAGTACGGGGATGCGTTGGCAAGTTTAGCCCGGCGACGGTTTCCTGCGTCCGTTTCACCCGTTGCTGACGATCAGGACTTGGCCCAAAGTGTGTTTATGGTCCTGTGGACCGGTGCAGCCGAGGGGCGCTGGGACGATGTCTACGATCGGCAGGAGTTGTGGTGGCTGCTATTGGCCATTACCCGCCGTAAGGCCCGCGCTCGCTTGGCCT
>JAIXVG010000082.1 GCA_027483145.1 Planctomyces sp. | reverse complement strand
TGATTCTGAATACTTCGTCAGTCAATCAATGTCAGCCAATCGATGCAGGTCTATTACCCAGCCTGCGATTGGCTTGATGTTGGTCTTCAAGAGACCAGTCAGCGGCTACCTATAACGATTGAACTTGTCGACATTGGAGCACCTTGAGTTTTTCCGCTGCGTCTGGAGGAAGGAGATTGTCCCCGGCCCGACACTTGGGAAGTCGCTCGAAATCGCTTGCCTCTATGTTCGACAAGACTAACGGGCCTGTGTTCACTCCAAAACCGGTTTGTCGAACGACAAAATCGGATAAAATCTGGCTAACCTGAATCACTAATCTCGGATTCGCCCAAATCGTGCAGTGTTACCGGCGAAACAGTGGTTCGAATCTTACTTGCTAACTTCGTAGCAACGAAGAATTAATCGACATTCGAAGACACTGGCAGAGCCAGTGCTACCCTGAAAACAAGTTGTGAGATCGAACTGGCGTTTAAGCATTGTGACCCGCCTGGAGCAGCGAAGCGATTACTCTTCGACGGCGGTTCCGGCCAGTTTTTCTTCTTTGCGCTGCTTGACGGCGACATCGTTTGCTTCGGTCAGACCCAAGCTCAGGAGTCGCTTATTGATTTGCTTAACGTCGGCGTTCATTTCACGCCACTTGGGGTCGGTTTTGAACGTGGCTGCATCGACACCGGCTGCCTCTAAGGCCTTAACCCGGTCAGCCAAGACTGACTTTGCTAACTGGAGCTGACGTTCGAGGACGGTACGGCTGAGAGGCATTGAAACTATTCCACTTGGTAGGCAAAAATGAGGCAGTGAAACGACTTCCGAATTGAGATTCAAAAACTATGACCGACAGAGTGGGCTGGAGTCAGCCAAATCCTGGTCAAGGATGAACCTAATTCGACGAAACGACCGAACAGAGGCGCTCAGTCTTCAAGGCTGAAAACGAGCACTCAGTCCCCCGCTTAAGGTGATCCTGTAGTATGGCGGATCAGCAACCGTCATGCAACCCGCCGCCCGGTGGCGATTGACGTGGGTCTGGACTGGCTAAGGCTCGTCAGTAGAGTCGCTGTAAATGTTTACAAGTTATACACTTATGAGAAAGACGTTCTGACGTGACCGCACCTTCCAATGACCACTCTCAGCCTCTCCGTCCCAGTGAACTGCGGGTTACGGCCATTCACGCCCATCCGGACGACATCGAGCTGCAGTGTGCCGGGACATTGTTACGGCTGAAGGGGCTCGGTTGTTCGATCTCGGTCGCGACGATGACGGCAGGAGACTGCGGCAGTGCGGTCATGGGCCAGGCAGAGATTTCCAGAACCAGGACTGGCGAGGCGCTTCAAGCGGCAGAATTGATGGGGGCCAGCTACACCTGTCTCGAATTCCGTGATCTATCGATCGTGGTCGACAACGAATCTCGCCGAAAAGTGACCGAGTACATTCGCCGAACGCGGCCTCACATTGTGCTGACTGCTCCTCCAGTCGACTACATGAGTGACCACGAAATGACCAGTCGGCTCGTACGGGACGCTTGCTTCAACGCGTCGGTCCCAAATTACCTGACACATCAATGGGACCCGGCCCCGGCAACGGACTCGATTCCTTACCTCTATTATGTTGACCCAATTAGTGGAGTCGATTGGTACGGACGACCAGCAGGCCTCGACTTCATCGTCGACGTCTCGGCTGTTTTCGAACAGAAAATCGCAGCACTCGCTTGCCATGCCAGCCAACGGGATTGGCTGCGTCAGCAGCACGGCCTGGATGAGTATCTTGATGGCTGCCGTCGTTGGGGAGCGGAACGGGGCAAAGAACGAAATGTGGCCTACGGGGAGGGGTTTACCCAACATCGTGGTCACCCCTATCCGCATGACAACATCATTCAGCAACTGCTCGGTTGATTTCTGATGAGGCTCGTCGCCTCGAAGTGGTTTCAAAACCCTCTGGCGGGAAAGTCGAGGCCGTGATTTGCCGAGTGAAACGTGCCACCAACCGGGTTTTGAAGCGGACACCAATAAAAATCGCGAGACTTATCCCGTTTATCGCATTTAGACTTGTTGATCTGCTCGTTCCGCTACACACTCTTTGTGGCCACGGTGGCGGTTTCTTTGCCACTCAATTCGGACGCTTGAAGCGCAGGCTGGGGATGGTTGTCACCTGGCCAATGCTTGAAGGCTGTCGTTCGTTCTCCATCATTGCCAATTTCCTTACCTGCCGAAACTGGCCTTACCCATTGAAACTGGCAGCCGCGCGGCTGCAAATCACGTCCATCTACGGAAAGCTCGTCCGCCGATGCCAGCCTCTTTTCGTCCGATTACCAAGTTGCTTGTCGCCAATCGAAGTGAAATTGCCATTCGTGTATGCCGTAGTGCTCACGAATTGGGAATTCGAACCGTCGCGATCTACACGCACGAAGATCGCTACGCGCTCCATCGATTCAAGGCTGATGAAAGCTATTTGATTGGTAAGCCAGGGGAGCCGATCAGGGCCTATCTTGATATTCCAGCGATCATCGAGATTGCCAAGAACTGTAAGGCGGATGCGATTCACCCGGGTTACGGCTTTTTGTCGGAGAACCCGGAGCTGGCGGCTGCTTGTGATGCGGCAGGAATTACATTCGTCGGCCCAACGGTCAAAATCCTACAGCAATTAGGGGACAAGATCACTGCGCGCGAGATCGCTAAAGAGGCGGGTGTGCCGGTGTTGGGGGGAAGCTCTCAGCCAATTGCTAATGTGAAGGATGGTGAGAAGCAGGCAGCAGCGCTAGGCTACCCCGTCATCTTGAAGGCGGCCAAGGGTGGTGGTGGTCGCGGGATGCGTGTTGTTAATGAGGCTAAAGACCTCGCTGGTCACTTCGAGACGGCTCAGCGCGAATCGATGAGTGCGTTTGGCAGCCCGGACATCTTTGTTGAGAAGTTCATTCGGCAGCCACGGCATATCGAAGTGCAACTGCTGGGTGACTTGCATGGTAATCTTGTGCACCTGTTCGAGCGTGATTGCTCGGTGCAGCGCCGCCACCAGAAGGTGGTGGAGATTGCCCCCGCTCCGTTTCTGGACGTTGCGACGCGTGACGCCATTTGCAACTCGGCCATCGCCATTGGTAAGGCGGTCGGCTATCGCAACGCAGGGACCGTTGAGTTTTTGTATGACACCGAAGCGAGCAGGTATTACTTTATTGAGGTCAATCCTCGGATTCAGGTTGAACATACTGTTACCGAAGAAGTGACAGGTGTCGATCTGGTGAAGTCGCAAATTCTGGTCGCCAGCGGGACAGCCCTGAGCGACCCTGAGATTGGGCTTGGCGATCAATCGACCGTTCGGACCAGCGGATTTGCCATTCAGTGCCGCGTGACGACGGAAGACCCTGCCAACAATTTTATGCCCGATTACGGGCGAGTCTCGCACTATCGGTCGGCTGGCGGGATGGGAGTGCGGCTTGATGGAGGGAGCGCTTTCTCGGGCGCTATTGTTAATCCGTTCTACGATTCACTGCTGGTCAAGGTCAGCGTGCGGGGGAGACGCTTTCAGGATGCCTGTTTGCGGATGGAACGGGCGCTACAAGAGTTTCGAATTCGGGGAGTTAAGACCAACATCCCGTTTTTGATTAAGGTGATGACGCACCCGAAGTTTGTTGGCGGTAACTTCACGACTCGCTTCATTGACGAAACACCGGAACTGTTCCACTTCGAGCCTCGTAAGGACCGGGCGACGAAGCTGTTGTCGTTCATTGCCGAAACAATCGTCAATGGACCAGCCGAGCATCGTCGCTTTAACGTTGAAACCTTGAGTGCGCCACTTCCGGCAATCGATCGCAGCCAGCCGCTGCCGGTAGGAACCCGAGATCGATGGAAAGAAATGGGGACGGAAAAGTTTCAGGCCTGGATACTAAAGCAGAAGTCGCTGCTTTTGACTGACACCACATTCCGCGATGCCCATCAGTCGCTGCTGGCCACTCGCATGCGAACCTATGACCTGGTTCAGATTGCAGAAGCTTATTCGCGGCATTGCCCCGAGCTTTTTTCGCTGGAAATGTGGGGCGGAGCAACGTTCGACACGAGCATGCGATTCCTGAAGGAATGCCCATGGGAGCGTTTGGCCGAAATGCGAAGTCGGGTACCGAATATCCTGTTTCAAATGCTACTGCGGGCATCGAATGCGGTTGGTTACACCAATTACCCCGATAACGTTGTGAAAACATTCGTGTCGGAAGCAGCACAGGCGGGGATGGATGTCTTCCGGGTTTTTGATTCGCTGAACTGGGTTCCTAATATGAAGGTGGCCATGGAGGCGGTTCAAAAAGCGGGTGCGCTTTGCGAGGCAGCCATTTGTTACTCGGGGGATATCCTTAACCCGGCCCGAACCAAGTATTCGCTCGACTATTACGTGGGCCTTGCGAAGGACCTGGAAGGGATGGGTGCCCATCTTTTGGCAATCAAAGACATGGCAGGCCTGTGCAAACCGGCAGCCGCCCAACTGCTGATTAAAACGCTGAAGCAAGAGATCGGGATTCCGATTCATTTCCATACGCACGATACCGCAGGGATTCAGGCGGCTGCGATTCTGGGGGGAGCAGATGTCGGCCTCGACATTGCAGATGCAGCGATGGCCCCGATGTCGGGTGGGACATCTCAACCCAACCTCAATGCACTGGCTGAAGCGCTGCGGTTTTCGAAGCGTAACCCTGGTCTGTCGACCGAACATCTCGATGATATTGCCCGCTACTGGGAGCGTGTTCGCAAGTATTACCAGCCATTCGAGACGGTCATGCTTCCGGCAACGGCCGATTTATACTCGCACGAGATGCCGGGTGGGCAGTACACAAATCTTTATCAACAAGCTAAGGCCCTGGGACTGGAAGAACGCTGGCCGGAGATCTGCCGCAAGTATGCAGAGGTCAACCAGATGTTTGGTGACATTGTGAAGGTGACTCCCAGTTCAAAGTCGGTCGGCGATATGGCCCTGTTTATGGTCGCTAATGAATTGACCGCAGAGCAAGTTTTGGATGAACGCCGTGAGCTGGCGTTTCCAGAATCGGTGATCGACTTAATCAGCGGAAAAATGGGACAACCACCGGGGGGGTTCCCCAAGGGAGTTCAGAAGGCCATTCTGAAGGATCGTAAGCCGATCAAGGGTCGCCCGGGTGCCAGCCTTCCGCCAGCGGACTTTAGCGCCGCGAATACTCGCTTGAAGACCATTTTGGGCCGGGATGCCAATTTGCAGGAGCAAGTGACCTGGGTTTTGTACCCGAAGGTTTACGAAGAGTTTTTGCAACACCAGCAGAAGTATTCGACGGTCAGCGGCCTGCCGACTCCGGTCTTCTTTTTTGGGCAACAGCCGGGCGAAGAATTTTCGGTCGAGATTGAGCCGGGCAAGCGACTGATCATTAAGTTCCTGACGATCGGTGACGCAAACGCTGATGGGCAACGAACGGTCTTTTTCGAGCTCAACGGCCAGCCGCGGGATGTGACAATCCTCGATCGCTCCTTAACACCAGCGGGTTCGAGTCGACAGAAAGCAGACCCTGCCAATCCGTGTCATATCGGCGCTGGTATGCCGGGGATGGTTGTCACAGTCGCAGTGAGTGCAGGCGATACCGTGACCAAGGGCCAGAAGCTGATGAGTCTGGAAGCGATGAAGATGGAAACCAACATCACCAGCGACCGCGATGGAAAGATCTCACAGATTCTGGTGAAGCCCGGTACCCAGATCGCATCGGGCGACTTGCTGTTGGTTTTTGGGGCGTAGTGCTGACTTGGCAGATGGAGATTGCGACGCGGTCTTTCGCACAATCGATCACAAAACGTGCGGTTCGTCCTGGCGCTTCGGGGTTACGGCAATTGTGCTAATTTCTCGATTGCTGCGGAAATTCGGCTGGAGAGGTCTGCGGAATTCCAAAGCTGACGTGGGAACTGGACCATACGAAATGACGGGCGGGCAAAGACAAGCGAGATCGATTGAATGGGACTACCTAACCATTGTGAAGCGGCCAAGCCATATAGGAACAACTGAATCAGATAAGGCTCAAGCAGTTCCTGGTTTGAATGGATCGAGTGGATGGCCGAGGTTTTGTAGTCGACTAAGTGCCAGTCGCCCGTTGGCAGGCGGTAAAGGCAATCAATTTGGCCACTGATGGTTGTCGTTCCGGTAGACAGTGGCCAATCGAGTAAAAAATCGATCTCGCGGTGAAGGAGAGTGGCTGTCGATAGTTCCTGGCCTACTGGCGAGGTCCACAGGTTTTTGAGAAACGCATCCCCTGCGAGTAACACTTGCGACCGAACGTCCGGGGGGAAATCGCGGGCTGAACGGTTGAGTCGGTCAATGGAGTCTTGGGATGCCGCTTCAACTGAAGCCGGCCAGCGAACGTATTGCAACGCCTGATGAATGGCTGTCCCGAGTAGTTCGGCCGAGTGGGGATCGAGTTTCTCGATGTCGTTTGTTTGTTCAAAAGGACTTGGTTCGACTTCGCGAATCAGAGACGCTTGCCCAGTCGGCAGCAGTGTTTCGGCAGCCGCTTCAATGGCTGAGACGCTGATCAGCGACGGTATCGTCTTGGCAATGTGGACTTCAGCAGCCGACATAGGCAACGGCGAAGCGGCCGCGGTACTAATCGACTCCATCAGCTTCTTGAGCGAAAGTTCGCGCTTCTGGCTGGGGAGTTGGTGAGAAAGGATTGGAGCTCGGCGGTGAATTTTCACGTCAACCGTGTTCTCTGACCCGCCGGTGCTTGCGGCTGATACCCCCAACACGGGGTCGAGGCGTTCGAGACCCGAATCGAGATGGTAGGCGGCGGCTATCGCTGCCATCCAAGGTGATGGGGGCCTGGTTGGGTCTTCAAGGGCTGCGGACAGAATCAAGTGGTCTGCTGCACGAGTCAGGGCTACATACAGAACTCGCAAGTTTTCCTGCCGCTCGGCCTCGGCGTCGAGAATCTGAAATGCGACTTGAGGAAGGGACTTGGTCGCCTCTTCGCCGGTGCTGCGAATAGGCAATACGGCTCCCAGACTTTCATCGAGGCAGACCGGCAACCGATGACCACCTGCATCGCTGTGCATGTCAGCAACGAAGACGACGGGAAACTCGAGCCCCTTCGACTGGTGAATGGTCATGAGCCGGACGACATTGCCTGCCTCGGGGAGAGTCACTGCATCTTGTTCGTGACTTTCTTCCCGGATTGACCGCTCCAGACGCGTCGCAAATTCACCAAGTGATGTGACGCCTGCTTGATCGAAGGTTTCGGCCATACCAATTAGCTTTTGCAGGTTGGCCACTTTGCGCGTCCCCAGATGTTCGAGCAGTAGCGCGGCATCGTAGCCAGTCCGGTCAATTGCAGCCCGTAAAAGCTGGGCAAGTGGCAAGCGATCTTTCTGCGACAACAGCCATTGCAATGTGTGGGCTGCGAATCGAACTCGCTCTTGATACTGGGGAGCAAGCTGAGAGATTGGTTCAAGGAAGAGGCCCTGTGAGAGGGGGATCGTTCGCCCGGTACCTGCTGCGGGAAAGGTAAGCGAGAAGATTGCTTCATCGTTGAGGCAGAAGAGGGGTGAACGAAGGATAGTCAGCAGCGCCACCTCATCCCGAGGTTCGGCCAGAAAGCGGCAGAGGCCAGCAATATCAAAGATTTCCTGTTGAGCAAAAAAACTGCGGCCGCCGACGAGGTAGTAGTCGATTTGCTGTTGCCTGAGAGCGTTTTCAAAAATGGCCACCTTTGTGAGTGCGCGAAACAGAATCACGATGTCCCCCGGCCTGATGGGTCGCAAAATGGCCTGGCCCGAGGGGGCCTTATCGCGAACTCGTGGGGTCGAGTCGACCAGCAAGCTGGAAATGCGGGCAGCAAGCCAGTCTGCTTCGGTCTGGGTTTTCTGCTCGGCGTACCAGTGGGAGGGCTTTGGTAAGGCCGCATTCTTATCGGGTTGGTTGGGAGTTGTGTTTGGTTCTTCGCTGGCAGGGCGACTGGCGAAGAGAAATTCGATGACCGGCTTTGGAGAATGCTGAGTTTTGTCGAATGGCTCAAGCGGCTCGTAGGTCGATCGCATGGCCAGCGAGAAGATTCGATTGACGAAGGTCAATAGCTGCGGTTGACTGCGAAAGTTGACACTGAGGGGAAGACGTCCCGCTGGCGGGAGACTGTTGCGGAGCTGCGAAAAAACCTCGGGCCTGGCTCCACGAAACTTGTAAATCGATTGCTTTGCATCACCAACAAGAAATAGCTTGCCAGTTGCAAGATGCGGGCCGCAAATCGCCCGGACCATTTCTGCCTGTACGGGATCGGTATCTTGAAATTCATCGACCATCAGCAGATCAATGCTGGCGGCCACACTCTCTTTAACGGCGGGGTAATGGGCCAGAAGGTCGGCTGTCTTGGTCAACAAGTCGGTAAAGTCGAGGCCACCAGCCAATTGTTTGGCCGCGTCGTAGTCTTGGCAAAGCTGCTGGGTAATGTGAATTGCTGCTAATGAAAGCTCGGCTACCTCGGGGAGTTGATTGAAATCAATATCGAGGCACTGATTGAGCACCTTGAGTGGTTTGGACTTAATGGCATCGAGCAGGTCTCGAAACGTCTCATCGTCGGGGTCTCGTTCCCCTTTGGATGAACGACGGGCCTTGGTCATGTCGCCGATTTCTTTCCACGCGGCAAGCTGCTCATTGAGCGAGGCTTGTGAGACAGTCTTCAAGGCAGGACGGTATTGCCACCAATTGCCGGCCGAATCGAGGTGGTCTTGCAGAAGTTGGAAAGCCTGCTTGGCCTTTGTAACAAGCTTTGGGTCGACCGGGCCACTCGATTGGAGGAACGTTGCCAATTGGCCTATTTCTGCTGCCTCGTAGAACTGTTGTTCGATGAGGGGGAGAACAGCTATTTGCCAGTAACTGGTCCAATGGTCGACAAGTGTGTCGGGAGTCAGCTCAATCCAGTCGGAAAAATCGAACCCCATTCGGCAGTTCACCAGAGAAACCAGATGGGCAATTGTCGGACGCAGCTCGAAGTGAAGGACGAGGCGTTCGACGTCCTGGTTCTCTGCCACGATCAGATCAAAAACGGAGCGGGTGACGGTTTCTTCCAGCAGGCTGTCTGCAATCGCTTGTTCGAACAGTGTGAACCCGGGATCGACACCGGCTTCAACGGCATGGCGGCGAAGTAGTGAGGCGCAAAAAGAGTGGATGGTGCTGATTCGGGCTTCGTCGATTCCCCGAAAGATCGCCAGCCAATAGCCTCGGTCGACATCTGAAACCGATTGGAGTTCGGCTAGGCAAGCCGAGCGAATTCGATCCCGCATTTCCCGAGCGGCTTTGTCGGTAAAGGTGATGGCCGCAATGCGGTTTAAGGGGATCGCGTCGGGCCCCGGCCGCAAGTGACGTAGAAAACGTTGGGTTAGAACAAAAGTTTTTCCGCAGCCCGCACCGGCCGACAGGCCAACCGAAACACCGGTTGATTCGATCGCTAGCTGCTGCTGGGAAGTGAAGCGGCTCGGTTTGTGTGCAGATGCAGTCATAATTCGGTCAGGTGCCTTGTTGACTGCTGGCTTTGGGAAAAGAGGGTGATTGCTTGTTCCAACAAAGTATTGCGCAGGTCATTCGCCAAACGGGGATCGCTGTTGTTGCCGCAGATATTGCGTGGGACCGAATGCGTTTCTGTGCCGGAAGCTCGTCTGCGGCGGCCGACCTCTAGAGATTACCTAAAGACCGCTAGAGTTGCAGCCAATGCCCTAATTGGGGTCTCATGATGGGAGATCAGAGCGTTGACCGAGGCGATTTGTCAGGCATGAATGAGAGAGGGAGAATATGAAGTGTGTTTTCAGAATGCTGCTGTGGGCTGGGTTGCTTTTCAGCCCGTGCCAGTTTTTAGCGGCTGTGGACGAAGTTCCCATTGCGGTTTGGTTTAACCCGCCTGCTCAGCCGGTCCCGTTACTGACTCACCAGAGCTACCACAGCCAGGTGATGGATACAAAAGTGGGATACTCGATTTATCTTCCGCCGGGGTACGGGGAAGGGGAGGCACGATATCCGGTGGTATACGTCCTGCATGGGCGTGGTGGTAATGAGTGTTGGGACACACGGGTGGTAACGGAACTCGACCGGGCCATTGCCAGCAAACTGGTGAGGCCGATGATTCTTGTTTATCCGTCAGCGGGTCAGCATACGGTCTACTGTGACTCGGTCGATGGCCGGTACATGGCAGATACGACAGTCATTAAGGAGTTGATCCCCCATATTGATGCGACGTACCGGACCGTTGCCAGGAAAGAGGGGCGGGCCATTCAAGGGATGTCGATGGGGGGCTGCGGGGCGATTAAGTTTGCTCTCAAGTATCCAGAGCTGTTCTCCTCGGCCATTGGATATGCAGGCGGATTTGTGGATGCAGAAATCATGAAGCAGAAGGTGGCCATGATCAATAATGGTATGTTCGGGGGAGATATCACCAAGTGGATGGCTGAGCATCCTTATACGCTTGCAGCGCCATTGGCAGACAATGTGCGAGGAAAAGTCGCTTTGCGATTGGCTTGCGGGACAACCGACGTCAGCTTTGATCTGACGCAAACGATGCATGACGTACTGTTAAAGGCGAACCTGCCACACGACTACCTGGAGTATGCCGGGGTCGAACATAACTTCAACCGTATTATGGACGTAGAAGGGCCATTGGGGCTGATTTTTGCGGACCGGCACTTCAGCTATTGAGAAGTCAATTCGAGTGCCTTGAATCGAAGAGATTGTTTCAAAACCCGGTTGATGGCAGGTTTCCCGCAGTAGATTACGGTCCCGACTTTTCCGTCAGAGGGTTTTGAAATCGGCTCGTAGAGAGTGTTAAGTGGAATTTCCCAGAAATTGCAGCCGATGATTCGGACAAGCCTAAGCCGAACGCTGTTCGACCTTTTCCTGGTCGGGATACTTCACTCGGCCGTGATAAATGGAAATGAGTGACTTGGTGAGAGAGTCGGCAATCACGTTGAGTTCGCTGAGCGTCAAAGAGCTTTCGTCGAACTGGCCATCCAAAAGCCGCTTTAACATGAGATCGTGCACAAGGGACTCGATCCGTTTTGGAGTTGGTTCGTTGAGCGTGCGGCTGGCCCCTTCGACCGCATCGGCCAGCATCAAGACTCCCGCCTCTCGCGATTGAGGTTTGGGGCCTGGATATCGGAATGATGACTCCTCGACCTCAAGCCGTTGATCTTTCTGCGAACCCGCTTGCTTCGTCGCCTGTCGGTAAAAGTATTCAACCAGCGTCGTCCCGTGGTGCTGCTCGACAAAGTCGATAAGAGGGTCGGGCAAGTTGTGCTGTTTGGCCAGGTCGACACCATCTTTGACGTGGCCAATGATGATCAACGTACTCATGGCCGGAGCCAGGCTGTCATGTCGACTGGTCGCTCCGGCAGGCATGTTCTCGACAAAGTACTGCGGCTTGAGCAACTTGCCTAAGTCATGGAAGTAGGCCCCAACACGGCATAAAAGGCCATTGGCCCCAATCGCGTCGGCCGCGGTTTCGGCGATTGTTGCGACGCCGATCGAGTGGTTGTAGGTCCCGGGGGCGCGCCTGACCAACTCTTGCAGCAAGGGATGTGAGACGTCCCCCAGTTCTAACAGACTGATGTCGGTCACGACACCGAACCCAGACTCAATAAAAGGTAAGCTTCCTGCGACCAGATACCCTGCTGCAAGGCACCAGCCAGCCCCCCGTAAGCTATTCACCAGCAAGACCTGATCAGACCAGATGCGATCAAGTCGCTGACTTTCGAGGATGCCAATCCCCCAAGTGACTGTCAGGTAAATGACCGCCGTCCAGAATCCGACTTTGACCAGCTTCGATCGCGATTCCACCTGGGCCAGCGGGACGACCGCCGTTGCAGTGGCAGACATCAAGACGACGAACTGACCTAAACCTCCGCCCAGCGAAAGTGTGAGGACCAGAGA